>CAZNSF010000032.1:0-5766 GCA_964575565.1 uncultured Verrucomicrobiota bacterium
GAATGATCTTTTCGATGACCTGTACTTTCCTCTATTACTATGACCTCGTTACGAGTCTGGCCCCGGACATTAAAGCTGTTTATGATAAGAGCGACCATGGAGATGTTGATATCCCAGTTAAAGCCGGTCAGCTTATTGGTCGAATTGGCGGGCAGACCTTGGATTTCGCTGTGTGGAATACAGAAAAACCACTTCCTGGTTTCATTGTTCCAGAACATTACAAAGCAGAGCCATGGAAAATTTTTACTGCCGATCCATTAGATTATTACACACCGGAAATCAAAGCTTTTATTCTTTCCCGCTATGTGAGAACTGTGAAACCTGTCTCTGGAAAAATCGATTACGATGTGGATGGCCGCCTGATGGGAAACTGGTTTCTAGAAGGGAGCAAAGGTTATGGCGGTGTTATTGGAGAAGGTAACGGAGAGTATTGGACGGGTCATCTTTCATTTGCACCAGATGTCTATGATCCAACAGCTTTCATTGTGTCTATCGGCGGTTTTGATGGAAGCGCGCAACAGTTTGCGGTCAAAGGAAATGCGCCAAAGCCGGAAACAGTCTCGGTAAGTACGGGATTAATCAAATACGATCTGGTAAAGTGGTCTCATGAAAAACTAGATGGTTCATTTTGGGATAGGACTTCAATTACTAAAGGGGTCAAGCTTGTCGCACAAAACCAAATTAATGGGTGCGTGCTCGTGCAGCTTATCGAAGATCGAAAACTAAAAATGGAAGTTTTTTCTGATCAGGATAGCTCGCACGTTTCGGCATTCACGAGCGCCGTCCGAATCTACACACGATAAGATTCGCTGCAATATGCAAAAAAACGAGAAGGAAAAAATCCCAGATAGTTCTATTCGAATCGCCGTCGTACAACAGAATGGAAATCCTGGGAAGCCGGAAGAAAATCGGGCCAAGGCGCTTCAATTTGCCACACAAGCGTTGAATCAAGGGGCTGATGTAATCCTTTTCCATGAAGAATTGCTTGTTGGCTATGTCGATCATCTTCGGCAGTTAGCAGAGACAGTAGATGGTCCGACGACGCAAGCATTTCAAAATCTGCTTGGCAATAGGCACACGCTCATTATCTATGGGCTAACAGAAAAGGACGGAGATAAATATTTCATTTCTGCTCCTGTAGTTTCAGCAAATGGAGTGCTTGCTAATTACCGCAAGACACATCTCTGGTGGAAGAAAGAAGGTCTTCGGCATGAGCCTACCTATTATCAGCCAGGTGATCAGTTGGTGACCTTTCATATCAAAGGTCATCGATGTGGCATTATGATCTGTTATGATGGCGATTTTCCGGAAATGACCCGTTCCTACGCAAATCTCGGATGCTCCATCTTGTTTTGGATGAATAATCGCGGCAGTCGTGCACATGCAGAAGTAAAAGATTTGGCTTATCGAAATTCCATAATCTTCGCTACTTCGTGTTGCTGCGGTTTAAATGAAGCAGGTAATGTATGTAGAGGAGGTAGTAATATTACGGATGCCACTGGAACACCTCTTGCCGAAATCTGGGAACAAGAAGGTGTTATTATTGCGGACGTTTATCCTAGCGAGGTGCCAAATTTGCGTGCTCAAAATCCATGGTACCATGGTCAACGACCCGAACTTTATCGTTAGAGTGCACTTTGTACTTGGAATGCTGCCGCTTAGATATGATTTTATTAGCTGAATAAAATTTTCGACTGTTCATCAGCATGATAAGAACTTCGTACTAAGGGACCGGATTCTACGGCTCTAAAGCCCATCGCTAAAGCGCGCTCTTTCCAAATAGCAAATTCTTCGGGTGTAACATAACGTGCGACTGGTAAATGCTCTTTGGTAGGCTGAAGATATTGGCCAAGTGTAAGAATATCGACATTTATCCCATGCAAATCATGCAAAACGGTTTTGAGCTCATCTTCGCGTTCACCAATTCCAAGCATAAGGCTCGATTTAGTAAAAAACCCACGCGCTTTAGCGCGTGCTAACAATTCTAAAGTGCGCAGATATTTTGCTTGAGGTCGTACTTGGGAGTAAAGTCTAGGAATCGTTTCTGTATTATGGTTTAAAATGTCTGGTCCGGCATCAAGCACCGTTTGGAGCGCTATTTTGGATCCCTTAAAATCAGGGATGAGGGTTTCAATTTTGCAGTGTGGCACAACTTTTCGAACAGCACGAATAGTGGCTGCCCAAAGCGAAGCTCCTCCATCGGCTAGCTCATCGCGCGCTACAGAAGTGATCACCACATAATTGAGCCCCATCAAACGAACCGCTTCGGCTACACGAAAAGGTTCATCAAGATCGAGTTCATTTGGGCGACCTGTCTTAACCGCACAAAAACCGCAACTTCGTGTGCACACATCGCCAAGAATCATAAAGGTAGCAGTACCGCGTGACCAACACTCGCCAATATTTGGGCAACGCGCACTTTCGCAAACGGTATGGAGCTGGTGTTCATCCACACGACGGCGAACTTCCGTGTAGACAGGTCCACTCGGGATTTTTACTTTAAGCCAAGAAGGTTTTCTTGATTGCGGAATAGCTTCTGATAACTCTCGAGGTTCTGAAAGGTCAGCGGTAATCATTGAGACCAAATTAAACACTTCAACGATGAGGCATTCAATATCTCTTTTCTAAGAAAATTGGCATTGGAGCTTGAATAAGTCCTCCATTTCGTAAACTTTTTAGTTCGCAGTCTATGAACATCATTTTTCTTGGCCTTATCATTTGGAATATTTTGCTTTTTATCGCTACCATTGCCACAGGAATGGCTGGTTTACGGCTTTGGCACTTCTCCTTGGGTGTTTTTACAACGATCTTTACTAGTTTTACCCATAGTCTGGTTTTTATCCAACTGCTTGGTTCAGGCAAAGGAATTAAAGAAGCCGTCTCGGCTTATTCACTTCCGGATGGCTCGGAAAATAGTTACATTCAACGAACCAAAAATTTTAAAAGCCGCGCTTTCCCTTACGCAATGTTTACCCCTTTATTGACCATTGCAGTGGCTTGGCTTGGCGCTTGGCATGATACGAATAAAGCTGCAGCACCTGATTGGCTGCCTATTTCTCACCAATGGCACATGTGGACCGCTTGGATCATGGTAGCCATTAATCTTTATGCTTTTTGGAAGGAGTATATTACGATTGCTGAAAATACTGCTTTGATTCGCGAAATCAACGAATTGATCCAGACTAAGAGTCCTTCGAAAAATTATCATGCAAGTTGATCCCAACGGTATTCTGCTTGTTGATAAACCTAAAGGGCCTACTTCCCATGATATTGTCGACGCTGTACGCCGCCAATTCCATATCAAAAGCGTAGGTCACTGCGGCACACTCGATCCTATGGCAACAGGGCTCTTGGTGCTTCTTCTCGGTAAAGCCACTAAATTAAGCGAGCGGCTCATGGGCGAAGATAAAGAGTACGAAGGCACACTCACCTTAGGCATTACCACCGATTCGCAGGATGCCGAAGGAACCATTGTTACTCAAAAAGATATGCCTCCTTTAAAAGAAGCTGATATCCATGCCGCCTTTGAAAGCTTTAAGGGCGATCTTCTCCAGGTGCCGCCTATGGTGTCTGCTAAAAAGATTGCTGGCGTTCCTCTTTATAAACTTGCTCGAAAAGGTAAAGAAGTAGAGCGTAAAGCCAGATTAGTCCATATTTATCGGATTGAGATTCTTCGCATAGCTTTGCCTGAAGTAGACTTTCGGCTTCTTTGTACAAAAGGAACATATGTACGAACCATTTGCCACGATCTTGGAGGGAAGCTTGGTTACGGCGGACATCTCTCCAAATTACGCCGTCTATCGAGCGGTCAATTTTATTTAGAAGAAGCTCACCCCTTAGGAATAATTATCTCTTGGAATCACCACCAACTTCAACAAAATTTAATTCCCTTACCTCAATTAAGCCTTCCTCTCTCTCCTCTTTATCTAAAAACTTCTAAGAAGTGAGAGTGGAACCTATCTTTTAATTGCTAACTTTAGATTTTAAATTGGATTGGTCACTGAATCAATAAAGGACCAACTTTTACCATTGTACCGGCCAATAATAGTTTTATGACTCTTATCCTTAATCTGAGCTAACATTTCACCCGACGAGGTAAAGGAAACCGAAGTGATCGTTCCACCATCTGGCCCTTCAACAGGCGCCCAGCCGCCTAATCGATGCGCGTTAACCTCTTGAGTAGAAAATTGAAGCCCTTTTTGGTTTTCCGCAGGCGCTTTACTCTCTTCAGCTCTAGATGAGATGCAGATCCCAACTCCTAAACAAAATAAAAAGAGCATCCCTTGTAAACCTTTCCCCCAAAGCGTCGGTTTGCCTTTATGATATTTTAGTATTAATTTAGTCATAGGCTTTTCCTTTCGTTTTGTCGTTGTATTTAAAATTACGCCAAAAGGCACGAAACCGCTTAATCTTGTAATACGTACCAAGTCAGTATAAACCTTAAAAGGCACCTTTGTGACACAGAAAAATGAAAGTATTTTGTTTACACTGGTAAATATTTGATGGGTCGCAACAGCCTTTTCTCTTAGCACGAAGCGCGATAGTATGGAACCTCATACCTATTTCCCCCTTTCGCCCTGATCCAATCGGAAATTCTTGGATGATCTATCCATCATTCAATCAAAGGCAGGGAGTACCTTCTCCATAGGCATTTACTAAAGAAATTCTTTTCTATGGCAGAGTATACGTAATACTTAAAAGCGGTCGACTAGCTTCTGTAGTATTTCCTGCCGCAATAATTTTAGCTTTCTTATTGGTCTGCGTATTCCCAGCCACTTGGTTTGCGTTGACAAAAACTATTCCCTGATTCGCCGTAGCATTATCAATCCATCCTTGAACCACGCTTGTATCTAGGTTAACCACAAATGTCTGATCTGTTGCCTGGGTGATCGTAATGGCAAACGATTTCCCATTCACTACATCCGCGCTCCAAGGATTTTGGTTCTGACCCATGCCAGCTACCGCCCATGGCACAAGAGGTGTATCTCTATAGAGCCAACCTAAATCTGCAGAGGCTGGATTCCAAGGATTTTGCAAGTAATATCCATTCACCGTAATAGGCTGAAGATCTCCAGCTGATTTTGGCGAAGCCACTACAGTTAGAGTTGCCTGTTGTACGATAGCTCCTACCGGAATCCCAAGGTTATCAAACCTAAGAATCGATTCGACTTTCTGATTATTCGTATAGGTATAAGAGGTGTAGATAAAATTACCTATCATTTGTGAACTGCCATTCGTGGCATCATTGCCTGCACCGGTTCCAACATAGTTCTTAATCTGTCCATTTTGAGTACCAACATAACCATTGACGTTCTGTTGGTAGGTGACCGTTGTATTCACTTGTACAGCTACATTCTTACTCACCAATCCGCCATGACCATCTGATACCGTCACGATTACATTATGGATCCCCGCCCCAGTATAAGTGTGGACCGGAGAATCCCCAGACCCAAGAGGCGATCCATCATCAAAATTCCAACTGTATGTTAAGATATCACCGGTATCCGGATCTGTAGCAGCTACACTAAAGTTTATGTTTACTGTCGCTTGTCCTGGTGCTAAATCGACGACCGCTGGGTTTGCCGTAGGCCCGGAATTAATCACCGGTGGATTGTTGCCTCCGGCATTCACCGTAATATTCACGCCCGGAGAAGTTCCAGTAGCTCCATTATTATCTGTTGCAATTGCAGTCAGCGTGTAACTGCCCGCTGCCACATTATTCCACGTGAAATTATAAGGATCCGTTAAATCTTCTCCTAACTTATT
>CAZNSF010000033.1:0-7769 GCA_964575565.1 uncultured Verrucomicrobiota bacterium
CCAGGCATTGATTTCCCAATCAATCCGATGCCTCTTCTCATGGCAGCTACGATGATTTGGCAAATGAAAATCACTCCCCAATCTTCCAATACGGATCCTACCATGAAAATGATGATGTGGTTTATGCCAGCCACCTTTCTCCTTTTTTGCTACAACTTTTCTTCTGGTCTTTCCCTTTACTGGACGGCACAAAATTTATTAACCATTCTTCAAACTTACATGACCAAAGACAAACCTATTGAGCCTCCTCAAAAAGTTAAAAAACCGGCAGGCGGCCTTCTTTGGGGTCGCCCCATTGGTACTAACAAGAAATAAAATCGAAAGGAGTTATTATGGAAACTACATCCCCTGATTCTGTAAGCCAAGATAAACAAACTGTGGATACCCCTCTGGACCTAAACGCTCTCTCTCAAGAAGCGAAGGAAATCCTGGGTTCCATGCTTCCTCTACTATCATTCGAGGCAAAATTAACTTCCTCTGTGGAAAACGAGAGTGTCCGTATTCGTGTGGAATGCGAAAATGCTGCCCGCCTCATCGGGCGAAGAGGCGCTACGGTCAATGAAATTCAGTTTCTTCTCAACCGTATCCTACAACGGAGGCATAAATTGGTGCCGCGCATTTTTCTGGATGTAGATGGCCCTAAAGAAGCTCAAGCCATAGCCAACCAGATCGTGAATGAAAAAATTGTCGAGCAAGCACAGGCGCTTGCCGAACGGGTGCGCCGTTGGGGTGAACCTTTAGAACTGGGACCTATCCATGCTGTTGATCGCAAGGCTATCCAAGAAATATTTGCTAAAGACCGTGAGCTTGAGGTTACTGCTCTTGACCCAAATATGGATCCCTCCAAACCACAGCGCGTACAAATCCGAGTAAAGCAAAAGGGTTGATCTTTTTAAGAAAATACGAAAATGCATGAAACTTTATCGTTAAAGATAGAAATATTTATCCGCCTTTACTCAAAGACCACAGCCGTGAGCCCGTGGATGTACCTGAGCGGATAACCCGCCGTAGCCTCGTGCAGAGGCGGGTTAAGCTTCGGCGGATTTCCGCCGAAGAAACCTTAAGATCTTAGCCGTGAGGCTAAGAAGCTTCAATTTTTCGTATCTCTTGTAACCACAAAGTTTATGCTTAAAAAATATCGGGTAGCTGTGATTGGCGCAGGAGCAATCGGTCACGACCATATCCAGGGTTTCCAACAAAGTCCTTATGCCAAAGTGGTTGCTATCGCGGAAAAAAATGCAAGCCGAGGAGAAGAAACTGCAAAAAAGTTTGGCGTCTCCGATTTGTACAAAGATTATCGCCGAATCTTGTATCGTAAAGATATCGATGTGGTAAGCATTGCTCTGCCAAACTATCTTCACGCCCCTGTCGCTATCGCAACGCTTAAGGCAGGCAAACACGTGCTTGTGGATAAGCCGATGGCAACTAACGCGCAAGATGCTGCTCGAATTATTACTGCTGCCAAGCGTGCGCGCAAAATTTTTATGGTTGGTCAAAACTTTCGTTTTAGTCCAGAAGCTCAACTTCTTAAAACAACCATCGAAGCAGGAGCTCTTGGTAAAATCTACCACGCACGCGCCTACTGGTTGCGGCAGAGGGGAATCCCTCGTATTGGTTCTTGGTTTACCCAAAAGAAATTCGCTGGTGGCGGCGCTTGTTACGATATCGGGGTTCATCTCATTGACTTAGCCCTCCATTTGATGGGTGATTTTAAAATCCAATCCGTTGTCGGGCGTACTACCGGCTACCTTGGATCGCGCGGTATAGGTGATGGCACTTGGGGTAAATCCGAAATTGATTCTAGAAAAATTTTTGATGTGGATGACTGTGCGCGAGCATTTCTAAAGCTAAAGAGTGGAGCTACCCTTTACCTCGAAGTAACTTGGGCTGCTTTAAGTGAGGTGAATGATACCCGAGGAATCGATCTCTTTGGTGATCGGGCGGGCGCTCATTGGAAATCTGCAAAAATTTTCCGTCCGAGCAAAGGAAAGGTTGTTACCAAACAACTAAACCCTACGAAGCTACGCTATCCCACGGAACGGATGGTACATTTTATGGAATGTGTTGCGCTCGGCAAAAAACCTCTTGTTAAACCGGAACAGTCTCTCCAAGTACAAAAAGTACTCGATGCTATTTATCAATCTAGCCGCACAGGCCGTGAAATACGGTTTAAAGCATGAAGCATGAAAACCGAACGGGCCGTTGTTTATTATAATGGTCATGTTCAAGGGGTCGGTTTTCGCTATACATGCCGTGCCCTTGCATTAGAATTTTCGGTAACTGGTTACATAAAAAATCTTGATGATGGGCGTGTGGAACTCGTGGCAGAAGGCGAACGAGAAGAAATAGAAAAATTCTTAGAGGCAATCCGCCAAAGTGATCTTAAACCGTTTATTCGAAATTGTACTGTGGATTGGCAGCCTGCTAGTACCCAATGGAAAGATTTTTATATTGAACATTAAAAAAATAAATAACCATTGTGAGAAACGGTGACTTCAATAACTAAATGAAAATTTTAATTGTCCGGCTTTCCTCCATTGGTGATGTGGTCCAAGGAATTCCATGCTTGGTAGCGCTGAAGGAAAGCTTTCCAAATTGGAGGATTTCGTGGTTGCTCGAAGAAACAAGCGCTCCCATCTTAAAAAACCATCCCTACCTTGATCATCTTTTTATTCTTCGCCGTGATTGGCGAAAGAAAAAAAGCGGGGTATCACCCCTAGATGCCGTAGATGGCGCTACGAACATGTGCAAGGTATGGCAAGCTTTACGCCGTGAACATTTTGATATAGCAATTGATCTCCAAGGACTTTTTAAAAGTGGATTTTGGAGTTGGCTAAGCGGCGCTCCACGACGAATCGGCCATAATAAAACACGCGAATTTGCGCATTATTTTCTGAATGAATTTGCTAGCGATCGGCCTACATTTGATCCCTCGTTTCCTTTGGTGGAACGTTATTTGGAATCTGCTCAACTTCTCGGCGCAGATGTTTCAAAAGGACGCTACCTTTTGCCGCCAGCTGATGCAAAAACGATTCAGCAAGTAAATTCATTATTAAGTTCGAGTGACATTCATTTAAAACATAATTCTCCTCTCGTTGCTCTTTGTCCTTGGAGCGCTTGGCCTAGCAAGAATTGGCCTCTTGAACGCTGGAAAGAATTAGCTAGTTCCCTTTTAAAAGATTTTTGTGTGTTTGTAATTGGCGCGCCTACCGATGAAGCCGCTGCAAATGAAGTTTGTTCGAACATGCCCGGTATCACTAACCTTGTGGGAAAAACTAATCTAGCCATGCTCATGGAAATTTTTAGACGTTGTCGTGTGGTGATTGGACCGGATAGCGGCCCTGTGCACCTGGCAAATGCTACCGGTGTGCCACATATCCTGATGCTCTTTGGCCCAACTTCTTGGAGGAGGTCTGGACCCTTTGGGCAAGGTCATCGAACGCTTTCGACAAGCCTAGAATGTCAACCAAGTTTTGAACGCACTTGTCCACTTGGCCACTTAAACTGCCAAAATCAACTTTCTTTGCAGGATGTCTTGGAAGCCGCCCAAGAGCTTGCTAAATCAAAAGAGAAATATTGATTTTAACTTTCCTCATGAAAAAACAAACAATCACGATTCTCGGATCTACAGGTCAACTAGGGAGTGACCTTGTACACGAGTGTCGCTCGCGTTCACACTGGGAGGTTCATCCCTTTTCGCACGAGCAAATCGAAATTACGAACACGCCAGCCGTAAAAGATATCATCGAAAAGCTGCAACCGACCGTTCTAATTAATTGTACCGCGTACAACCAAGTGGATGCTGCCCAAGAGGAACATACTCTCGCATTTTCTACCAACGCCACTGCGGTAGCTTCTCTTGCTAGGCTTTGTCAAAAGCGAGATATATTACTGGTTCACTTTAGTACCGACTATGTGTTTGATGGCAAAAGCAATCGTCCTTATTGCGAAGAAGATCTCCCTCATCCTCTAAATATTTATGGGTTATCAAAATTTGCTGGAGAAGAAGCCGTTTGTTTATTGCATCCAAACCATTGCATCATTCGAACCAGTGGTCTTTATGGATTGCAACAAGGTCCAAAAGGTAAACCTAACTTTATTGAAAAAATCATCGTCAAAGTAAAGAAGGGTGAACCCATTCAAGTACAGACCGATTTAATTTGCACACCCACTTTTAGCTCTGAACTTGCGGCAGTTGTTTGCCGGTTGTTAGAAAAAGAAGCTATAGGTATATTTCACGCCACAAATACAGGCCAATGTTCTTGGTACGAATTTGCCTGCAAAATTCTAGAAATTTTAGGTAGCCCTTGCAAAGTCACGCCCTTAAAAAGTTCACCAAATCCACTTGCAGCGCCAAGACCTCGTTACTCCGTGCTTGATACAACTAAACTTACCCGAATCGGAATCGGTCCTATGTCTCCTTGGCAGAATGCCTTGGCCGCTTATCTTAAACAGCGCCGCAAAGCTTTATCTCAATAGTTAACTATAAGTTCACTTCGAATATGGTTCTCCCTATCGTTCAGTATGGAAATCCTGTTCTTCGGCAAAAAGGTTCCGAAGTTAAAAAGGTAACATCTACTATTAAAAAACTTGTGCGAGATATGATCGAAACCATGCACGCTGCGCGTGGAGTAGGTTTAGCTTCTCAACAGGTAGGACAAACAATTCAACTGACAGTCATTGATATTCACGGCACAGAACAGCCTTCGCAGGTTTTCCTCGGAGTAAGGGAAGTTTCTCCTGATTCCTTAATGCCTTTGATATTGATGAATCCAAAAATTACCTACAAAGAAGGCGAACAAACCGGTTCGGAAGGATGTTTAAGTTTTCCGGGTCTTTCCGCAGAAATCTCCAGAGCCCATACAGTACATGTTTCGGCAATAGGTCTAGAAGGAGAGCCTATCCAATTTATTGCGACAGGTCTCTTAAGCCGCGCGGTTCAGCATGAACTCGATCACTTGAATGGCATTCTTTTTATCGATCGAATGAGTGCTTCTGTTCATAAATCATTAGAACCAGAACTGCGTAAAATAGAAAAGGAGACCTTAGCTGCGCTTAAAAAGCGCAGCCACTAATTCACCGATCATTTTTTACGGCAAAGTATACTTAATGGTTAGAAGCGGCCGATTAGCTGCTGTAGCATTCCCTGCTGCAATGATTCTCACAGACTTGTTATTAGTCTGGACACTGTTTGCATGGACAAAGAGCATTCCTTGATTAACCGATGGATTATCCATCCATCCTTGAACCACACTCGTATCCAGATTCATCACAAATGTCTGATCCGTAGGATATGTTTGTGTAATGGTAATCGCAAACGACTTCCCATTTACTACGTCCGCGCTCCAAGGATTCTGGTTCTGACCCATGCCAGCCGCTGCCCATGGTACTGCAGGTGTATCTCGATAGAGCCAACCGAGATCTACTGAAGCAGGATTCCAAGAATTCTGCAGATAATACCCATTGATAGTAATAGGCGGGGTATCCCCAGATAATTTTGGTCCAGCCACAATGGTTAGGGTAGCTTGCTGTACGATAGCCCCTACTGGAATTCCAAGATTATCAAATCGAATAATAGATTCCGACTTTTTATTGGTAGGGACGAAAGAGACATAAACATAATTGCCTATTACTTGCGAACTACCATTACTGGCATCATTTCCATTGCCAGTCCCAACATAATTACTAATCCGCGCATTTTGGGTTCCTACATAACCATTGACGTTTTGCTGGAAAGTGACCGTAGTTGCCACCACCACCGCATTGGCACTATCACTATCCACTCCACCATGCCCATCCGAAACCGTTACAATCGCTACATACGTTCCAGCTGTACTGTACGAATGGGTAGGACTACTTCCAGATCCAAGAGGCGATCCATCACGAAAATCCCAACTGTATGTTAATATATCTCCTGTATCAGGATCACTGGCAATCACACTAAACGATACCACATCATTCACATTCACTGACGATGGATTAGCTGTTACAGAGGTAATCACTGGAGGATTATTGCCTGCACCATTTACCACCACTACCACATTGCTATTGGCTTCGCCTCCTCGCCCATCTGAAACCGTCACCGTTGCTGTATAATTATTAGCACTTGTATAAGTATGGTTGATAGGATTTCCAGAACCCAGAGGCGACCCATCACCTAAGTCCCACGAATAAGTGAGTGGATCACCATCTGGATCGTTGGCGCCAACAGAAAGCGTTACTGATTGTCCTACAGTAGCAGGATTAGGATTAGCTAATGCTTGTGTCGTAATTACCGGTGGATTATTAGGAGCTGGATTAACCGTTACTACCACTTGATCTGAAGTTTGTAAGGCACTATCATTTGCAGTAAGCTGTAACGTATAGGTCCCAGCTACACTAAAACTCGCTGTAGTATCTACTGCGGATGCATTCCCAAAGGTTACATTTCCAGGACCGGTTACCTTATTCCATGTAGTCGTTACGCTCCCCGGAGGATTTGGCAACCCATCATCATTCACTGTTCCATCTAAATTCGCTACCGATGGTAACGTAATTGTTTGATCCACACCGGCATTCACCGTAGGCGCTGTATTCGCAGCTCCATACGTTAAATAAATACTATACTTCTCACCGGTCGATGTTTCTCCAGCAATCGTTGCGGGATAAGATCCATTCAGTCTATCCAATCTAAATCCATCACCGGCTGCTCCAGCCGCGTAACTTCCTACATCGCTTGTGGTATCCACTTGCCACGCTAACCAATAAGTGCCAGCTGCAAGATTCAGAGAAGAAGGCGCCCCATTACCTATACTAACCGTATTCCATCCACTCGCTAATGCAACAGGGTTCGATTGCCATTTTAACTGCTTTGGTGAGCTATCATCATAAATCGCTAAACGCGCATTCCCCGCATTAGGAGCGCTCGCATGTGAATAAAAATTCATGCTTTGGATATTAGCGATTTCAGCTAATAAAACCTTCGTAGCATAGATCGTATGCTTCTGACTTATCTTATATTTCTCCAACCTCGCTAGAGCAGAAGGGCCATTAAATTTTCCGTAATTACATGTATAAACATAACCCGCTTGATCATCGTAAGTCATATTCCCAGCAGAGGCCATATCCGCAGGCGCTGTAAGAGCAGCTATTTTTATAGGATCCTCTATGCCCTTATTTAACGCGAACTTAACTAGTATATTACCGTTACCTGCAAGAAAATAAGCATACTGACTTCTTGCATCAAATCCACCACGCCTTAAGTTCCCTTCAGTAATCGAGGTATCACCCAAGCGTACCATTGCTACACCCAAACCATTAGGTTGGAACCGAATAAGTTTATTATTTACCGCCGCGTATATCCTATTATTTGCCGGATCAATCACACCGCCAGCAAATGAGTCTTCTCCTGCGTTGAGAAGAAATGAACTATCAATTGTAAAATTTGCTAAATTAATTTTATAAAGCGCAGCAGGTTGTAATGCCTGACCGGGCCTTGTCCGAGTAGCTCCAAAGTAACCCAGTTGTTGGTTACTATCCACCCACGAAGCGCGAAGGCGGAATGTATCTGATGGCAGCCAAAGAGTGGTCACCCCACTCACAGTAAAGTTATCCAGTGAAGTTCTTAAAATCCCACAACCAACATTTAAACTCGCTGCTGTCTTATTTGTATCCCACCCTGACCCAAAGTAAGCATACCGATGGATGGGATCAATGGTTCCAGTGTAAAAGTGTCCATGAGCTCCCGCAGGACTTGGGTAAGGAGGTGCTGGTGGTGCGCCTATAGCATC
>CAZNSF010000034.1:0-4000 GCA_964575565.1 uncultured Verrucomicrobiota bacterium
GCAGAATGGGAATAGCACACCGGTAAATCTTAACAATCGGTTTGATTATGGTTCTGGTTGTGCAATTGGGCCATTGGCTGGCAATGGGTTAGTGACAACAGTAACGATACCGGCAACACCATCTCATCCTGTATTAGTAACGATGGATAATTGTACATACGCGCTTGATAATGGGTTATTGAATGAAACGACTGGAGAATGGATCGCTGGGGCTAGTTGGGAGAGTGCGCCACAGGTATTTGGACGTGATGCACCGGTGCCTGCACCATTTTTGATTACCCAGAATACAACATTAGGTCTTTACAATGGTGGGGGTCCTGCAAGTTTGCATCTTTCGTGGGAAACAGTAAATGTGAAGGTAGAAATGGCTGTGGATGGAAAAATAGGTAATGCAAGTGAGATAATCATTGTTCCAGTCAATGGCAATTTTGATGAACAGAAGACCGAAAATGGTAAAGCTAAACGTGATAATGAAGATGATTCACCGCTCGACAAAAACGGTAACATGACGCTTAAGGATACGCTCTCTTTTGAAGCTCAAGTCGAACCCAAGTCGGACTCATTTTATTCGGGTTCAGAGATATCAATCAAGCCAATCGATATTCCGGACGAAGATCCAAAGCTAGCTGGACAAGTTCGTATTCTAGCTATACAACCGACTACCTCAAATTGGGTTAAGGTTCCATTTGAACAGAATCTTGTTCAAGATTTTTATCGCTCTACAGGCAAATATCATAACTACACATTACATATTGAAGGAATCAAGCCGGGTAAAGCGAGGCTTGAATTAAAACTCCTAAAAAATGGCATTGAATATAAGGACACCATCGATTTTGAGGTTTGCAGTCATTGGACGAAAGCCCAATGGCAACAGGTAGTGCGTGATGAAATTTACTTAGATACAGATGGATCGGTTCAAATTGAAAATTATGTTACTGCTAATGGATTCTTAGATAATCGACCTAATATCCTAGCAGTTTATGACCATTACGCGAAGGTTTATGGTGAAGGTCAGGAGAAATATTATTGGGCTGGCTTGGCTAAATTAGCGGGCGCACCGGTTTATGCTGGATTAAGCGATGCACAGTATGGCAAAGCAGGTACGATCATTCCGGGGTTTGGAGTTATTACGACAGTCACACTAGATCAGATTCAGAAAATTCTGATTGATGCGAATATCAAAATTTACAACGACCTAGCGTGGCAATTCGAAGCTCATCGAGTCAGTGGAATTTGCGCGTTAGAGCATGCTAGCAAGGTTAACTCCGGGTCTTTAGATCTTGCTGCGTGGCAAATCATTGATCAGGGAATTAAAAATAGTGATCTGCAACAAATACAACTTGGGAATCAAGCGCTGCTCCTTCATGAACAGAAAGAAATCCTGAAGCAAACCTATATCGATTTAGATAACTTGGGGTTTGGTTCGGTATCATGGTTTTTTTCAATTGCTGCAAAGAATCCAGTTCCTGAAGGTCCTGTTTTCAGCACTGTAGTTCCTAACGGAAGTATTTCCAATTTTGATGACCGTTGGTTATGGATTACCGATCCAAATCAAGGAATGTGGAAACTGTGGACAGAAACAGCAGGTCCTACGCGAAAATCCTGGGTTGATATACCGCTTAAAACAAGAGCGGATGATTATAATTTAGTTCCTTTGTTCCCCATTTGGTAAAATGACTCGTTATTTTATATATCCTGTTTTAGTTTTGGTTGGCGCATTTGGAATACAAGCACAGCCTCCTGAATTTGGCGATCAAACATTTGTTTTGGATTTCACAAAGAATCATACCGAGGAAGATCTCAAAGGAGCCGGGTTAGAGTATAAAAAAGCTCTTGGGGATAGTTCTTATGAAGTATTACTTTTTCAGAATCAAAAGATCAATGTTGAGATCCCAGGTGGGCGTAGATTTGAACAGAAGGTAGTGATGGGATCAATAAGTATAAGGGACGGTCGGTTACAAGAATTCGAGACTTACGGTGTTATTATGCCACAAGATGAGGCATATGAAGTAGCTAAGATGCTACATATTAGCCTTGGGTTGCCGCTTGATGAATTAGATCAATGGTATGAAAAGAACAAAGGGAAGGCTAGAGATACTAATCCTTACGACATCAGCAATTCAAACATCTTCCCTGTCGTTAGCATTGGGATTCATACGAGCATGAATGAACTTTATCCGTGGACCGTTGCTTTAAAACTTTCTTGGAACCTTCGTATACATAAAGATTGGGATGAGCAACGAGCAGCACAAGAGAATCAACCGCCACCTGCTGGATATGAAACGGTTTCATTAGAACCGCCTAGCGGAAATATTTACGATGGACGAGATGCGTATAAACATTTACGAGAAGAGCAAGAGAAATTTGAAAAAGCTCAAAAAGAGAAAGAGGCATCTAATCTATCATCACGGCCGCGAGTAAAAACATCGAAGGCAAAGATTAAAACTCCGCCTACTTCTGTCGCAAGACAGTCGAAACAAAATTCACCATCGGTATGGATTGTTATCGGTCTTTTTATCATAGTTGGAGTTGGTGCTATAATTTTAAAGCGAAAACTGAAATTCTGAACCTATATAATAAACGTCATGCAATACACTCAATGGATTTTTCTTACAGCGCATATTCTTGCGTCTGCTGCATGGTTTGGTGCAATGCTTTACAGCCTGATAATCCTTCATCCACGAGCACGACTCTTTTTTGATAATCCGAGTCAGTTTGAGGAATTTATTGCGTGGATTGCCGCTGGATCGCGGTGGAAGGTTTTGGGGGGTTGTGTAATTATTGCTCTTACTGGAATAGGGTTACTGTTCTTGTCAGGAATAGGGAACAAATCAACTATTTGGTTCCTTTGTATAATAACCAAGATACTTTTATTTTTGTTTGCTGTGAGTCTATTCTGTTTTGTTTCGTGGAAGCTTTGGCCGGCACGGATATTAGCCCCTAAAGATAAAGCTCTAGATTTTCAGAGGAAGTTTCATAAAATTGCTATTATGTTACTTGTTTTAGTAGGTGTAAGTATAACGCTCAGTGTCCTATGCTCGCACTTGAAGTGTAAACGGCAACCATTAGCACGTGAGATGCCAGCTATGACTAATGATAATACCAAAACAGCTTCTTGGAGTTCACGGCCTTGCAAAAATGTGGCAACCATGAGCAGTCGAGATGCCAACTATAACAGGGGAGATAAAGTACCATGACAAGCTTCTTAAAAATGGAACTTCACAAGCCAACCCAATAGCAATGACAAGCCAATCTATTTGCGATAAGAAGTGCAGAGAGCTTCAAGTGTAAACGGACAACCAATAAGCATGTATATGCCACTCCTATGATGCCAATGTGGAAAATTACAAAAAAAATCTTAGGAGGAAGTTTTTGTGCTACATTTGTTATACTTTCGGTATTTTAACCTACCCCTCTTAAATCCTTAAAATTTACGGAAAAGCATTGTTTTTCATAGGGGAAATACAGTTTTAAGAAATCTAAAGCAATGTGATGAAAACGCTATTTTGGGAATTTTGAGTCCAGCGCGTCTGCCGTTCCGCCACTCGGGCTTATGTTGCTACCGAAAGTACAGAAAAGTCTTTTATAAGGCGACTCAAAATCTATTTGGAGTCCATGCCGCTTTTAGCGGCACAAGGCGCGTCCTTGTCCCGCTATGCGGGATACCATTCCGCCACTCGGGCCATAGAAGAATTAGGAACTTAAGATTAAGAATAGAAAATGTCGAACTAAAACAACCCTTTACAGCTTTGTTGGCACTTACTCTCCTGATGCAACATCTGCTGAACGTATTCCTTTAGAAGGATCCTTAGGGCTTTGAGGGTGATGAATCTCTCCATGAGATCTCGCTTCCACAGAAGGCTCCATAGAGATATATTCCTGTTTTAAACCCAAGGCTTCTGGCGCATGGAGCACAAGCACTTTAAGTCGAATATCGGGAGGTATCTCTTTAGCTGTCAGTTTAGAAACCAAGATCATTAAACTAATAGCTAAAGGTAAT
>CAZNSF010000035.1:0-3948 GCA_964575565.1 uncultured Verrucomicrobiota bacterium
TGTTTGCCAAATCATGGTCGCTGCCATGAGAAGTGGCATAAGGTTAAGAGGAGAATCTGCAATCGTTGGTATGAAGTTTTGTGGAAAATTTGGAATAGAGATGAATGGAATGTAAGTCAGCGTATCGGGTTTGGAAAGATCTGTGATCCACAAAAATGGAGCTCCGCGAAGTTCAATTGCAGTGCGGATCATAGAAAGGAAAGCAAAGAAAATAGGAATTTGAATAAGCATGGGGATACAGCCTGCCATCGGGTTCACCTTATACTCCCGATACATTTTCATCATTTCTTCATTTATCTTTTTGGGATCATCTTTGTATTTTTCCTTTAAGGCATTCATTTTGGGCGCAAGCATCTGCATTTGTTTCATGCTTTTGGTGCTCATGGCTGTAAGCGGCCAAAAAAGAATTTTAATAACAAGGGTGACACCGAGAATGGCCACACCCCAATTACGGAAAATGCCGTTAAAGATACCTAAAAGCCAAAGGAGTGCTTTACAAAAAATTTCGAACATCCCAAATTCCAAAACTTGATCTTGGCGTTGTCCCAGGGAAGAAAGGGTCTCTTGTTTTTTTGGTCCTGCGTAAAGTGTAAAATTTAAATTTGTGGAAGCCCCTATCTTTAAATCTATTGGAGAAAAATGGATTGCTGCAATCACTCCATGTGGATTGGCAATGGCGCGCGGCTCATGACTGGTCGGCAGGCCGTAGGATCTTGCTTGGAGCGATTGAAAAGGGACCGAAGGGGTTGTTAAAAGCGTGAAATATTGGTTCTTTACTGCTGCCCAATTGATGGGTTGAACTCTTTCAAGAGTTTTTTGTTGTTTCTCCAGCTTTTGCAAACTGGCGAGCGGTTCGTGAAACGCTTTCCCTGATGATAAATAAGAAAGACCGATATAATCGCCAGGATCTCGAGGGTTCATAGGCCCGGCCATACCGAGAGAAACTTGGAGCACAGCATTGCTTAAGATTGTTTGACCGGAATTTGTTAAAGTTAACGCAACATGAACTTGGTAATTTTGCTTTAAGGTATAATCTTTAGATACAAGAAGCCCTTGCGGAGATTGATAAGTGGCATGGAGTTGATTGGAGGAAACAGTCCAATGATAGGCGGCATCAGCAGCTACATCGCCTATTTCTAGAGACATCAGTGGCAGTGGACTTCCCTCATTAAGAATTACAGAACCTTTCCCCTTTTCCGGATATTGTTTGAGCTCCACTTGGTTAATACCGCCTCCTAAAGAGATAAACTCGAGCTTTACCTCTTCATTTTCCAGTATGGCCTTTTGGGATTCTTGAGATTTTTCAAGGACAACAGCTTTTTCTAAGCCAAGAATACCTTTGTGATCTATCGGAGCGACCGGAGAAGAAGGAGGGGAGATATTGCTAGAAGTGTTGCTAGTACTATTATGACTGCTTATTCCATTGGTGCTGTAAAGGGAAGAGGAGGCCGACCGCTTTTGTTGCGGTCCAAAGATTAAATCCAGGATAGGGTCTCGGAAAAGAAGACCCACCGCGCACAAGGCGACTAAAAGAAAGGTTTGTTTATCCATTATGGTAAGCGGTGAACCGTTGATGGAGTAGAGAATCGTTGGTGACTACAGTTTTTTGAAGAAACTAATTTATCGTCCGAAATATTAGATTGTGGCACTGGATCGTGTCCGCCCTTGCAAAAAGGATGGCAGCGGCAAATCCGATGAATCGCCAGCCCCAAACCATAACCCATTCCATGAAGCTCGAAGGCTTGGCATGCATATTCGCTGCATGAGGGATGGAAACGACACCATCGCCCTAAATAAGGCGAAATGGCATATTGATAAAATCGAACGAGAAAAATTAAAAATTTACAGATCACAAGGCGGCAAAAGACGCGCCTTCCGACAAAGCTCTAAAAAATCATGGTGCAATGTCTGATAAGTGGCGTCTATGGCAGAAGTTCGTCCCATTATAAGGATTTGTTGGGAACCACTCATCTTTGCTCGATATTGTCGAAAAAGTTCGCGCATCTGGCGTCGCAACCGATTTCGTTGCACTGCTTTGCCAAGCCGCTTTGGGGAAAGAAATCCGGCGCGGATAGGTGTTTCGGGTATTGTTGAAACAAGACAATAAAGAATGATATGGTTTCCAATGTATTTGTGACCGGCGGCAAGGATTTTTTGGATTTCAGGTTGCTGACAAATTCGCAACGATTTTGGCAGGCGTTGATTCATGCGATCTATACCTTATCCAATCCTGCACGCACGGCGTGTTGATAAAAGTGATTACATTTTTGGGATTAAACGTTTACGGCCTTTTCTACGGCGTCGAGAAAGAATCGCTCGGCCCGATTTGGTACGAGTCCGGCTTAAAAAGCCGAATCGCCGCTTGCGTACACGCTTAGAGGGTTGATAGGTTCGTTTCATGTAAAGACTATCGAATACGTGTTTCACTTCGTTGTGTCAATCATGGAAGCGCAAAGATTTTTTATTTACGTTTTTTGATTTACACTTCAGTCTCTAGCTCCTGAATGAATACTCCGCAATCCACGGTCCACCACTTGCAATCTCGTTCGGCTACTCGTTATCTTATCTTATTTGAAGATGATCATCTGATTGCTATTCACAAACCCGAAGGGATTCTTTCCCATCCCAACTTAGAAGGGCATCGCCCATCTCGCTCTGCTTTTGAAGGATCTTATCATTTTGACGAACGCCGTTTTGATACGCCAGGAAGCTCTCTTTGGTTAGTCCATCGTTTAGATCAAGATACTTCAGGGATTCTTTTGGCTGCCAAATCTTTGGAGATTGCCAAGGCATGTAGAGTCTGTTTTGAAAAACAATCTATACGGAAAATTTATTTAGCTTTGGTGGATGGAAAGCCGCCATCCCTTACTGGTACTTGGCGCGATCATCTCGAGAAAAAAATTCTTCATCACAAGGTGCGCTCGATTATTCGATCGGGGCGACCACCGAATGCGGAGTTGAGATATAAAATTCAGAATTCAGAATTCAGAATTCAGAATTTCCGATGCTTTTCGCTTTTAGAGATTACTTTGCTGACCGGACGGACGCATCAAATTCGCTTACAGACGGCAGCGCGTGGCTATCCGATTGCCGGTGATCGTTTATACGGAGATTTTCAGCTCAATCGCCAACTCCGACACAAAATAGGGTTGCGACGACTTTTTTTACACGCCTTTCGGCTACAATTTCCACATCCTAAAACAGGGCATGATCTTACCCTTGAAGCCCCCTTGACGAAAGAGTTAGAAGATTGCCTCGCCTGTCTTAGATAAGGGGTAAAGTTTTTTTAAAAAAAATGCATCATGGGCTTGACAGAACTTCGAATTCTGCTACTTTTCGTGGAAATACCTACAAGGAGAAGGTGTTTCATGACGCGTGGAACGCCCGTTGACTTACCAAGGAAGGTCAACCCTTAAACAAAAAATAACTATGAAACTTACTAATAAACTACTCGGGCTTTCGCTCGCAGCAGCAGTCGTGGGCTTCGTGCCATCCATGTTTGCGGATGATGCCGCCGCGGGAAATGGCAAAAAATCTCTTGAAAGCCGAATTGCTGAACTCGAAGCAAAGCTTAAAGATGCCGGTGTTGGTGGTGGAGTAAAAGGATCTGGCATTAAAATCGGCGGTTATGTCGATACCTCTTATGTGGTTAATATTGCAGATCGTGATGCGCTTGTTGCCGGCGGTGCAGGAGTTGCTGGTGGGAGTAACCGCAACGTAGGGCGTATATTCGATACTCAACAAAATTCGTTTAATCTAAACGCAGTGAAATTAACGATCGAAAAGGATAAAGATAGTTCCAAGTATCCTGCCGGTTTCCGTGTAGATACTCTTTATGGAACAGATGCTGCTACCTTAAACGGTGCTAATGGTTTAGCTGCAGGTGCTGGAGTTGCTTCAGTATCGGAAAATGCGTTCTCATTAGAACAAGCTTATGTGGATCTTGGT
>CAZNSF010000036.1:0-7189 GCA_964575565.1 uncultured Verrucomicrobiota bacterium
AAGGAGTTAGGTATAGGGAAGCGGCCGTTTTCGGTCGCTTTTAAAAGTTACGTTTCAGCCGCATAAGAAACAGACGGAATCACAGAAAGGGAGATGGAAATAGAGGGAAATATCCGGAGCATTTTTAGTTTTGTTCGTAGAGGAAATTTCTTCCTCTAAATTGCTGCCGGTAAAAGCATCGGTAAAGTGTGGTGCTGTAGGGTAACTAGTATACCGCGGTCCTGCGGTATCGTATTTAAGAAGGAGATCCATATTGACCTCTGGTAAAATGGTCTTTGGCATAAAGCTTTGATTAGGTTACCACCCTAAAGCGTAATGGCAAAGGGTGTTTTTGGCTTGGTTCTTAAGAGTTTTGAGGGTTTATTATAGATTTTGTGGCAGATGCTAGTTCCAAGCTTGTCCCTTTGATCCATCGTATTTCGGATGGACAAAATCTTACTGCTCCAGAAATTGAGCAGGCTATCCATGATTTGCTCGATCCAGAAATTCATGTTGAAACCAAAGCGGAATTCCTTCTTGCCCTTTCTGAAAAAAAAGAAACGCCTCGCGAAATAGCCGATTTCGCTATTCTCCTGCGCGATCTAGCGATTGATCCTCAACTTGATTTGGCAACTCTTGGAGGAAAACTTATCGATACCTGCGGCACTGGTGCCGATGGGGCTAATATCTTTAATGTTTCCACTGCGGCAGCCTTTATTCTTGCGACAGCCGGGATTCCTGTAGCTAAACATGGAAACCGTGCGATTACCTCCCAATGCGGCAGCGCAGATGTTCTCGAAGCTCTTGGAGTTCATATCGAGATGTCACCCTCGCGCTTACGCGAAAGCATCCAAACTCTAAAAATTGGATTTCTTTTTGCCCCGCAGTATCACAAAACCTTTAAAGCGATTCGGCCTGTCAGAGAATTTCTCGCCAAACAAAATAAACGCACGATCTTTAATCTCCTTGGACCTCTCGTGAACCCAGCTAGACCTAATCTGCAAGTGGTCGGAGTTTACGATCCCGCGCTTACGGAACTCTATATCCACGTCCTTTACTTAATGAAATTAAAGCGCGCCATTGTCGTACACGGTTATGGACCAGATAAAAACCATTGTTTAGATGAATTTTCGAATATGGGTATCTCTAAAATTTCTCAGCTACATTCTAATGGCAACGTGGAAACGTTTGAACTCGATGCCGCCATATTTGGTTTTAAAAAAGCCGACCTCATTGATTTAAAAGGCGGAGATGCTGCAACTAATGCTTGTATTATCCGTGATCTACTGGCAGGCAGGGATCATGGGCCGCGTCGCGATATTCTTACTTACAATGCAGCGGCTGGGTTGGTGCTTGCAGATCAAGCAAAGGATTTAAAAGATGGCATTCATCAAGCCTTAGAAATTCTTTCCAGCGGAGCTGCTCTTGCTAAACTGGATGCTTTCCGGGACTTTTCAAATCAAGGAAATTGAGTACGTCAAAAGATCTATCCCAAAAATCCAACGTTTCTTGGTGGTCTTCCAATCCCATGACCTACGATTGGGAAGGCAAAATCAAAGCAGAACCAGGAACACCGGAATTTTTTGACCAAAGCGATTTACGCGCTTTGGAAGCACACCGTCCTTTTGCGCATCCACATTTTCCGGCAGAGGAAGCTTACGGCCAACTGATCAGTTGGAATCGCGTACATGGTAAACGTGTATTAGAAATTGGTTGTGGAATGGGGTTGCATGCTTCGCTCTTTGCAAAAGCAGGCGCTCAAATTACCACCATGGATCTTACCGCTACAGCTACTCGGCTTGCACGTCGCCGTTTTTCTGCCAATAAAATCCCTGCATCTATCATCCGAGCAGATGGAGAACAACTTCCTTTTTCGGCCAATACCTTCGATCAAGTTTGGTCATGGGGTGTAATCCATCATTCGATGCATACCGAAACGATTGTGGATGAAGTATATCGAGTGCTTAAACCGGGCGGACTTTTCCAAGCAATGGTTTATCATCGGCAAAGTGTGCGGTATTGGATCATTGGCGGAATCCAACATGGACTTCTCGGAGGCAAACTTTTTCGAATGAGTTTAGCGGAAGTAAACCAAACATTTACAGATGGCGCCATTGCTCGCCATTACACGAAGCGCGAAATCTATAAGCTACTCCATCGGTTTAGCGATATCCGTTGCAAAATTTTACAGGAAGCTGGCTCCGATGCTTTGCCAAAAATTTCCCCTGTTCTCCTCCGCCTTTCACCTAAAGCCGCTTTGCGCTTTGATCAATGGGTTAACAATCATTTTGGTTGGTTTTTATTTTTCGAGGCTACCAAGTCCTTAAAAAAGCTATAAGCTACAAGTGTTTTACCGAAAATAGATCTAATACTCATTGTGAATATAAGAGTAAAAATTATCTCTCACAGGGTACACAGAGAAAGTTGTCTTTGAAATTCTTGTTTATACTTTTTATTAGGTTGACGCCTATGCCTGAATAAGATGGTGAATGTACCTTTAACCAATCATAATTGATCTAACTTCTAATTTTTAACTTCTAACTGTAGAATTTAGATAACTATGCGCGCTTTAGTGATTAGTCATGCTTACGTTGCCGAAGATAATCGCGCGAAATGGGAATCACTAGCCGATGCCGGCAAGGCAGAAATCGAGTTACACCTGCCTCATCGTTGGCCAAGTTGGGAATTTGATTACCGCCCCACCTTATCGAATCATTCCCACTTAAATATCCGAGTAGCGCATGCATTAAGAGTGGGATATGAGGATCAATATTTTTTTGCTCCCAAGATTTTCCGTGGGTTAGGAGGTAAAGACTTTGATATTCTCCATGTAGAACAAGGCGCCTCTGCCTTTGTTTATTTCCAAGCTCTTTTCGAACGAAATCTTTTTTCCAAGAAAACAAAAAGTTGCTTCTTTACATGGATTAATTGGGAATCTCCTATGCGCTGGCCATGGAAAATAACAAGTTCCTATAATCTGCGTTATTCAGATGGCGCGATTGGTGGAAACTGCGAAGCGGTTGATATTTTAAAACATCATGGCTTCCGAGGTAAAACAACGGTGATTCCTCAACTCGGAATAAATCCGGATGATTATGTTTCTTCGCTAAATATTCAATTACGCAAAGAATTAGGCCTTCGAGAAATAGTCATCGGATTTGTAGGACGGCTTGTCGAAGAAAAAGGTCTTCGCCTTCTTCTTGAGGCAGCACAAAAGCTAGGTCCGGAAGTTTCTATGCTTTTAGTTGGTTCAGGTTCCTTCGAAGCGGAACTTGCTTCTTATCGCACACAAAATCGATTGCATCTTGTCCATATACCTGCAGTCCCTCATCATGAAGTCCAAAATTATCTTCGCGCAATGGATATATTGGTGCTTCCTTCTTATTCTACTCCAACTTGGAAAGAACAATTTGGACATATCTTGATCGAAGCAATGGCCTGCGAAATTCCGGTGATCGGTTCGACTGCCGCTGCAATTCCAGAAGTAATTGGAGATGCGGGTTTTCTCTTTCAAGAACAAGATGCCAATGATCTTTTGGAAAAACTCTCTATTTTTGTAAAATCCAAAGCAGAACGAACGCGTTTTGGTAAACTTGGGCGTCAACGCGTTTTGGAGCGATTCACCTACGATAAAATTGCGGAACAAACTTTGGAGTTCTGGAAAACCTTGTGAGCGGTCCTCGTCCTATTATTTATATTCATCACGAACGTGCTTTAGGCGGTGCGCCGTTAAGCCTTCTTTATCTATTAAGACAGTTGGACAGCACTCAATATTCACCTTCAATTATTTGCCTGCGTGAAGGTCCAGCCGCAGATCTTTTTCGGGAAAATGGGTTTCCCGTAGAAATTGTGTCAGGACCTGATTTAAGCCATACCGAACTTGTTTGGTTTCGTTGGTGGCAATGGCCAAAGCTTGCTTTGCGCTTACTCGGGTCGATCCCTTTATTTTTCAGTTTACGAAGTGCAATCACCAAAATTATCCATCCCTCAATCCTCAATCCTCAATCCTCAAAAGCTATCTACCGGCCAATCATTCATCTTAATTCTTCTACACTTTTGATAGGCGCGCTAGCGGCTAAGTCGCTTGGGTTACCTCTTGTCTGGCACATTCGCGAACCTTTAGCGCGTGGGTATTTGGGTATTCGCCGTGCCATACTTCGATTAGCTATTCGTTTACTTAGCGAGCATGTGATTGCTATTTCCAAAAACGATGCTTCTCAACTCGGGAGCATTCCTTCAAATAAATTATCGGTCATCTATAACTTTGTAGATTTTTCTCAATTTGATGCTGCGCGGCCTTCAGGCCTTATTCGAAAAGAACTTTGTCTTGCCCGAGATACATCTCTTATTTTGTTTTTAGGCGGTTCCGCTCGCGTGAAAGGGGCAGAGGTATTGCTCCGCGCCATACCAAGTATGTTAGGCGGTTTGCAATCGGTGCATTTAGTTGTTGCCGGTGAAATATCGCCAGAATTTCGTCTTCAAACCATGGAACCTTCCTTAGCTGTTTTTAAGGATCGACTTCATATTTTAGGATCACGGCAAGATATTCCAGAGCTCCTGGCGGATACTTCTGTTCTCATTTTTCCTTCGATTGTTCCTCATTTTGCAAGGCCTATCATCGAGGCAGCAGCGATGGCGAAGCCGGTGATTGCAAGCGATCTAGACGGGGTGCGCGAGCTTGTCATTCGAAATGAAACAGGAATTTTGGTTCCGCCGAATGATCCTGCAGCGCTCGCCCGCGCTGTGATTGAACTGATTCAAGACCCACCACGCGCTTACCGTTTAGGCCAACAAGGTTTTGTGCTTGCACGCGAAAAATTCGATGCCATCCAAAATGCAAAAGCGACCTTTGCTGTTTATAAGCAATTGTAACTTTTTAAAATATTTCTCATTGATACACTATAGAAAACATAGTCGGTTAGACTTACGGCTCTATTTTATCAGATTATGAAATGGCTTCGATGGGAATCACCAGTTTTTATCCTTTTATGCTCTGTGATACTGGTCAGCGCTCGGAAACAAGATGAAGGCGCAAAAGAAACCTTTCCGAAAGATTCGCAGCAAGCTTTAAAAAATGTAAATGCCCAACGATTAAGCGGGTGGGAGTCGCTGGGTGGATCAGAAGGAGATACCATGGGCCCGTTTTTCTTTACTGCTTCCGGTGAAATTATGATCTGTATTCGTACTCCTAAGAATGCCATTGGGCGTTACAATGGGAAGAGTTGGTCTTTTACAGATGTGGTTTGTGAGCCACCCGATCATTCCGTAGGCATACTGGGAGGAATCAGTCCTCAAGGAGTGATTTATGCAACAGGATCATCTCCTCGTGAAAAAGGAAAATGGACAAGACTTTATTCATCGGTTAATGGCGGTCCTTTCAAACTTATTGAACCCGGGTTGAGTTTCCAGATACTTGCACTTGGAGGTCTTGTATTTAAAAACGATCAAATTTACCTTGGGTTTGCATGGGGTGGTGATGGAATACCCGTTTTTGTCTCTAGCGATGGCAAGACTTTTCAAAGAACATCACCTCCTGAAAATATCCCGCACCAAACAAAACCAGGAGCTGTTTTTGTGCTTAAAACACACCCTGTAACAGGTGATTTTTATATAACAACCGAAGGAGATGGAATCTGGACTTCTGCAGATGATGGCAAGACATGGAGACGATTGGATATTCCTTATCTCAATACAGGGAATATGCTCGACCTTGATTTTAATTCCATGGGCGATCTTTTTATTACAAGTTCAGGTTATCAACCAAACAATCTTAATGGTGTTTACCGTTACCGAGATGGCAAATGGACCCATTGTCTGGCGGGCTTATTTTTAGGCCGAGGAATAGCTGCGGTTTGTGCTAACAGCAACACAGGCATCATTTACGCGGGAGGAGCAAGTGGCGTTTATCAATCTCTCGATTATGGAGAAACGTGGAACCCAAATCCCATGAATACAGGTCTTCGTACATGGAAAAGGGAAGGGAAAGATGATCCAGTAAACGAATCGTTTTTCGTAAATTCATTAAAGATTGGTCCCGATGGATATCTTTACGCCAGCGCGCATGGCACTGGCCTTTACCGTTCGACAAAGCCTGTGATCAATCAACCTCCTATTATTACAACCCAACCATGGGCTGAACCCAAAGTAGTTGCTTTACCGGATTCAACCACTGTAGATATCGTTGCTAAGGATACGGATCCTGTGCCTCTTATTTATACTTGGTCGAAAATAAAAGGACCTGGAAAAGTGACTTTTGTTCCAAAAGGAACAAGCTCGAGTGCTCAAACCGTTTCCTTCGGCGCGCCTGGAATTTACACGCTTCGTGCAACCGTTTCGGATAGTCAATTAATTATCTCCGCAGATTTAAATATAGATGTTAAACCAGCCAAAGGTCCCGGACCGGAAATTAATTTTACAGTTACATCTTCGATTGGGAATGAAGCCAGCGGTAAAACAAACCTCGAGGTTTCGTTAAAATCTCCCTCCAGTAAAAAAGTGAGTGTAGATTACGAAGTGATTGGTGGTACTGCTACTAAAGATACAGATTACCAGCTAGCTAATGGCAGGCTTATATTCGAACCCGGAACTATTTCTTTAACCATTCCTTTAATAATTAAGGATGACCAACTCCATGAGGCAGATGAAACCATTGAAATAGCATTAAGTAACCCTGTAGAAGCTCATTTAGATTATCGTGTAACCCATACTTATACCATCATTGATAACGATCCGTTACCATCAGTTTCTTTTGAGAAAGTATCTTCGAGTGGAAAGGAGACCGTAAAGGTAGCAAAACTTTCAGTAAAGCTAGGGGCCGCTTCTGGCCAGGAAATAACGGTAGATTATGCAGTAAGCGGAGGTACAGCTAATGCGGATGGTGTAGATTATATTCTTAAGCCTGGGAAACTTGTATTCCAGCTAGGTGAGATATCGCAAGCGATCTCCTTAACGGTAATCTTAGATGGGTCGAACGAACCGGACGAAACCGTGAAGATTAGTTTGAAAAATCCAATAAACGCTGTGTTGGGGACAAATGCTGTACATACCTATACGATTAAAAACGTCGATGTACCGACGGTAGCATTTGATCAACCGTCGTTAAAGGGAAGTGAATCTATTGGTACGGCAACTTTAACAGTGATATTAAGCGCTGCTTCAAACGAAGAGGTAAAAGTAGATTATAATGTGAAGGGCGGTACAGCTACCGGGG
>CAZNSF010000037.1:0-4137 GCA_964575565.1 uncultured Verrucomicrobiota bacterium
TCATTAGAAAATGAGATTGGCCGATTTAAGCCGTAAGTACTTGATGATCAAAGGCAATTTTAATTGCGTTGCATTAGAAACTGGAAAAAATGTTTAAGATTTTACGGGTAAATGGCTGTCTAATGAAAAATTTGGGTTGAAGCCTGTAGCCTAAAACTTGTAGCTTTACGGGAATGAAAGTTTTGTTATCAGGCGCTACCGGTTTTGTAGGATCACAAATTCTGGAGGTGCTCGCTAAAGAAGGTCATACAATCCGGGTTATTGCGCGTGAGCCATCTCAATGTGTAGTTATCCAAAAGAAATATAATTTGGAGATATTCCATGGGAATATTCTCCATGGCGCTTCTATTGCCGGTTGTATGGATGGAATCGAAGCAGTGATCCATATCGTGGGTGTCATTGCCGAAGTTGGTGAAAATACCTATGATCGAGTTCATCGAGTTGGCACCCAGAATTTAATTGCCGAAGCTAAAAAGGCTAAGGTTAAACGTTTTATTCACATGAGCGCCTTAGGCGTTCGCGCGAATGCTCGCAGTCAATATCATCAATCCAAATGGGCGGCAGAAGAAGCGGTGCGCGCTAGCGGCCTCGATTGGACTATTTTTCGGCCTTCGATTATTTACGGGCCAAAGGATGAATTTGTAAATCTATTCGCTAAAATGACTAAGCCGCCGCTAAATTTTTTACAACTTTTTACTCTACCAGTGATTGGCGGCGGCTACTCTTACTTACAACCTATCCCTGTGGCTGATGTGGCGAAATGTTTCGTAGGCGCGCTTACAAAACAGGAATCCATTAAAAAAAGCTATGAGTTGTGTGGTCCACAACCTCTTCGGTTACGCGAGATTATTAAAACAATTGCCGAAGTTTTGGGCCATGAAACCAAGGAAGTAGAGCCTCCGTTAAAATGTTGTATTGGAGATTGGTCAAACTTACTTTTGCCATTGGCTGTTTTTAAAGGACTTTTTATTCAGCCAAAAGTTTTACTTGTACCGATTCCTATTGAGGCGGCTACCGTTTTAGCGTGGTTAGCGGAAACCTTTATGTCCAAGCCGATTCCTAACCGGGATCAACTTCTCATGTTAGAGGAAGATAATGTAGGCGATCCTACCGAAGCGATGAAAGATTTTGGAATTACGCCGCCTGATTTTCGAACTGGAATTGCCGCTTATCTTAAATAGTTCGTAGAATATTTAGTAGAGTAGATTTTTATATTTTATAAGTTTTAAAATTTAACCTTTCCATGTTCTTTCTTAATAAGCTAATCATTATGCACATCTTTTATACTACTCCCCTCCTTTCCAAGGAGGGGTTGGGGGAGGTAAACACTATTCTGAATGGGAAAACCTCCTCTAGCTCCTCCTTGTTAAGGAGGAGAATGCTCTCTATACCAAAGCGAAGCCGACATGTGTATAACGATTTGTCTTAATAAAGAGAGGTTAGAGAGATGTTCTCTTTTTAAGTTATGCCGACTCCACTGGAATCCAAACTAAAATATACCTTTCGCGATCCTATCTTGCTCAAATTGGCATTGACCCATTCTTCATGGGGTCATGAGCAAAAGAAGAAATTGCCGCATAATGAGAGGCTAGAATTTCTTGGGGATGCAGTTCTTGAATTGGTGATTAGCGAACATCTTTATCGTCTTTATCCGGATACTCCAGAGGGTTGGCTTACCAAGGTGCGCGCCCATTTTGTCAATCGCTCCTCATTGGTAAAAATAGCAAAAAGTTTGGATCTAGGGTCTCATTTAGTATTGGGCGAGGCCGAGGTCGCTCAAGGCGGACGAGAACGCGCCTCGAATCTTGCCAATGTGATGGAAGCCATTATAGGCGCTATTTTTTTAGATAGTGATTACGTTACAGTACGCGAATTTGTGGTTCGCCAGATTCAACCCCGGTTAAAAGAAATTTCTGATAACCCAGAACCAGAAAATGCTAAGGGTGTGTTACAGGAAAAACTACATATTTCTGGTGAAAAAGCTATTTACCGTATTGTTTCGGAAGTCGGTCCTCCTCACCAAAAAGAGTTTCAGGCTACTGTAGAAGTGAACGGTCAAGTATTCGGAACTGGAACTGGTCACACAAAAAAAGAAGCTGAAACCCAAGCTGCCACAGTTGCGCTTAATCGCATAGGGAATGATAAATGACAAAAATCATTTTAAGCAAACACACGGATGAATTGTGTTTTTACGGAATAGATGCCTTAGAAATATGCATTAAATTCTGAAATAACTTTCGGATATGTTTTCTTCGTCGTTGAATGTCTTCTTCTAAGTGATCGGTACTTTTCATCCCAAGATGCTTAACAACTACCGCCCATTCTTCGCGTTGGGATGGTAGTTGCGAAACTGGGATATTATAAAGGCGACGAAAGGCGCTTTCAAGTTTTCGGAGCCAAAGATAGTTTTCGGTAAGCGTGGAGCTAGTTTCGGGTTCCCATTTTGCGATATGGGGCATTGCGCGCAGCACTTCTAAGGTAGAAACATGCCGGAGAGCGGGGTATTTATATCCGTAAAGAAGTTGTTGAGCTTGCGCCAAAAATTCCACATCCACCAGACCGCCTGCGCCTGTTTTAAAATCTCGCGCAGGATCTTCAAGATCGCCGCGTTCCTTTTCAATCCGCATTCGCATGGCAAGCAGCTCATCCAGTTCGGACCCTGAAATAGGTTTTGAGTAAATGATTTCGTCCACTAACTGCATAAATGCAGTACCAAGTTTAGTATCGCCCGCAACAAATCGCGCGCGTGTTAATGTTTGGCGTTCCCAAAATTGAGCTCGTTTCCGAAAATATTGGGCATAACCTTCTAAGGGAAGTGTGAGCGGCCCATTTTCGCCGTCCGGTCGGAGACGCGCATCCATTTTAAAAACGATACCATCATTTCGCTCTTGGCTCATCATGGCAATCACACCAGTGGCATCCTCACTAGATCCGCCAATAAAAATGATATCTAAATCAGAGCCGTAAGATAATTCTCGGCTGCCATATTTACCAAGAGCGATGATACAGAACTTTGTGGGATTCGGTGAGTTCGTTTTGGTTTGAGTCTTTCGTTTTTGGGTGGCTTTAATCGATCGCACGGCTTCCGTAAGGCATATATCGGCAAGCAGACTAATTTCGGAACATGTTTCTTCAAGCGATTCAGCCAATCCCAAAATATCGCGTAAACCAATACGAAGAAGTTGAGCATGTCGGAATGATCTCAAACGACTATCTAAATTTTGAGCATGTTCTTTTGCTAACGCCTCTTCCATTTTGCATCGGTCATAGGTATTTGCCAATAATCCTTCAAAAGCAACGGCTTCGAGGAGGGAAGGTTGATGGACAATAATATCGGTAAGGAATCGACTGTGATCAAAAAGCTCGAGTAGCAATTCCAATATTTTTGGATTAGATACCAAAAGTTCATAGAGCGCAGCGCGTGAACCATAAACTTCGATAAATCGCTCCAGTTGCTGTAGCACGAAATGAGGGCGTGCCAGTTGCGGCGTGATTTTAAAAATGTGAGGACAAAGTTGATTAAAAAGTTTCCTTGTTCTTTGGGAAACATGGAGATATTCGGGGCCTTGCTCAAGAGTCTCTAAAATCACAGCTGCTTTTTCGGGGTCTTTAAACCCAGCTTCCTTTAAAAAATGATCGCGTTCTTGGGATGCAATATCCCATGGAGGAAGAGTGACCGCAATAGGAATAGACTTTTCACCGGCAGTAGGACGGACAATTCCGTAAAAAAAGGAGCGTACAAATTCAATATGTTTATTCCATGTAGTTTCGAAAGCTGCATGGGTTTTGAACCCAAGCCCTTTAGCTAATACAGTTTGGGCAGCCTTATCCTCTGGGACTACATGGGTTTGGCGGTCTTCTTGCATTTGCAGCCGATGTTCGAGACGGCGCAAAAAAACATAGGCTTGTGTTAAAGCAATGGCATCTTGCGCACTCAAAAAATCTAACTTCCGAAGCGCCTGAATAGATTTTAGGGTGCTACTTTCTTGTGAAAAAGCGTGACGTGCCCCATGGAGTAGCTGGAGAGCTTGAACCGCGAATTCAATTTCGCGAATTCCACCTCGACCTAATTTTACGTGACGCTCCAATCCGCCTTCTTTAAGAATTTCGGATTCGATCCTGGCTTTAATCTGGAAA
>CAZNSF010000038.1:0-2737 GCA_964575565.1 uncultured Verrucomicrobiota bacterium
ATGATCTAAATTCCGTTTCGCTTTTAGAAGGAATCCGAGTCATGAATCAAGGTCGCACCTTTAGTGGGCGTGATCTTAAGCGGTGCACTCATTTTATTGCAGGTTGTTCGTTTAACCCAAATGTTAAGAATTTAGAAGTGCAGGTAAAACGCCTTGAACGCAAAGTGGCCGCTGGCGCACAATTTGTAATGACCCAGCCTATCTTTGATCCTGCGTTGGCTAAAATAACCTTTAAAGCAACAGCTCCATTCAAAATCCCTGTTTTGGTTGGGGTGATCCCATTATTAAACCATCGTAATACAGAATTTTTACATAATGAGGTTCCTGGAATTGTAATCCCAGACCAGGTTCGTCAACGAATGTTTGGCAAAGATGGCGAAAAAGGCATTTCTGAAGGGCTTGCAATTGCTCGAGAGCTGGCCGGCGAGGTTCTTTCTTATTTCAAGGGAATCTATCTTATTACACCACTTGCCCATTACGAAACAACCGTTGCTTTGAGCGCTGCAATTCGCAGCAAAAAACTTTAGAGAGATAGAAAAATCACAGCTGTTGACAAGATCCCTTCATCGTTCTACACACCCCCTGTGACAAAGAGTATGCCCCAAAATCGTCAGAAGTTAGATTTTATTGGCGCCCACATGTCGATGGCAGGTGGATATATAAAGGCATGGGAACGAGCCGAGAAGGTAGGTTGCCAAGCTCTGCAGATTTTTACAAAGAATAACATGCAGTGGAAAGGCTCTGTCATTTCCGAGCAAGCGGCAGCTATCTTTCGTCAAAAAACAGCAGCTCTTAAATTTCCAATTTGTGGACATGTTGGTTATCTCATTAATTTGGGCGCTAAAAATAGTTCTACGACTCGACGTTCTTTGGCATCTCTTGCTGAAGAGTTACAACGAGCTGAAATCTTGGGATTACCATTTTTGGTTCTCCATCCTGGAAACCACATGGGTGCTGGAGAAAGAGCGGGCATCAAGACAATCTCTACCAATCTTAAGAATGTCTTAAAAAAGTCGCCTGCAAAAAAAGTTCGTATTGCTCTAGAAACAACCGCAGGACAAGGTACCTGTGTAGGTTACCGGTTCGAACATCTTGCCGATATTTATGAACAAGTGGATATGCCGTCAAGAATAGGTTTTTGTTTTGATACCTGCCACGTTTTTGCCGCGGGCTATGATATCGCGCATGCGCGCGGATTAGCTAATGCCTTTAGGGACTTCGATCGTCTTCTTGGATTAGATAAAATACTGGCATTCCATTGTAACGATTCCAAAACTGGACTTGGCAGCCGGGTGGATCGTCATGAACACATCGGCAAAGGCCATATTGGGATCGAACCATTTCGAGAAATTCTTAATACCCGCGCTTTCACGAAAACACCTAAAATTCTCGAAACGCCTAAAGGAACCGATGAGCGCGAGGATATCAATAACCTTAAAGTTTTGCGCGCTCTGATTCGAAAAAAAATTTAAAACGAATCGTCCTCTTTTCTTTCATCCTTAATAAAAAAGTTTTCTCTTTGAAAAATATCGTTTATTTTGACTTAGAAACTCAAAAAAGTTTTGAGGAAGTTGGGGGACGCACCCATGATCATTTTCGTCAACTAAAGATATCGATTGGTGTTACTTATTCTACCCGGGAACAGCAGTATCGTATTTTCCACGAGGGCACCGTGCATGATATGGTTAAGGAACTCATGCGCGCAGACCTTGTGGTGGGACATAATATCATTCACTTTGATTATCAAGTGCTCTCGGCTTATACAGCGCTTGATCTGCATCAGATCCCCACACTAGATACTTTAGTTGAAATTGAAAAAATCCTTAAACATCGTTTAAGCCTGGAAGCGATTGCAAAGGCCACGTTGGAGCAGGCAAAAATAGCTGATGGATTAGATGCTATTCGCTGGTGGCGCGAGGGGAGTGAAGGGAGCCTTCTTAAAATTGCCGAATATTGTTGTTACGATGTAAAGATCTCCCGTTTAATCCACGAATTCGGGCGAGAGCGTAAGGAACTTTACTACTATGATCGATTTGGTCAAAAACGGAGCGTGAAAGTAGGATGGTGAAGAGAGCGTTTTTATTCGACTTTTGCTTCTTCAAGAACCGACCGCATAAAATCTTGAAATAAAAGTTGCTGTTGGTTTCCCACAATCTCTAAACGAATTTTAGGCTCAAGTTTACTGATTTCTTCCGGTTTAGAGCTCTGTCGAGAAGCGATATAAACAAAAAAACCGCCGGTGGTGTTGCCCACAAAATCACCTACGTTGCCTGCAGGTAATTTGAGAGATTCTTCTCGCACAGCATTTTGGAAAGGATCTCTTGGAGGAGATTCCAATGCTGTAAAATCCTTTATGGCGATAGGCTTTAGTTTAAGATCTTTTGCAGCTTGTTCAAAAGGTTTACCATCTTTGATCATGGCAACAAGTTCTTCGCGTTTCTTTTCGCCGGTGGTGCATGCCAGTTTAAGCGCAGTCTCTGAAATAAAATCGCTTTTAACTTTTTCTTTTACTTCCGAATAAGGCGGTAGAAAGCTTTCCTTCCTTTCCAAGAAGCGAAGCACATAGATAGCCTCTTTCGATTCTATAGGGTCGCTAATGGGATTTTCTTGGGTCAAACTAAACGCTGTGGAAACAAATGCTGGATTCGAAATGCCGGGGATAGAATCAGTTGATGCAAATAATGGAGTTTGTTTTACGGTAAGACCATGAGCTTTTGCAAGCGCATCAAAATTCGGC
>CAZNSF010000039.1:0-5068 GCA_964575565.1 uncultured Verrucomicrobiota bacterium
ATCAAAGGCAATTTTAATTGCGTTGCATTAGAAACTGGAAAAAATGTTTAAGATTTTACGGGTAAATGGCTGTCTAATGAAAAATTTGGGTTCAAAGAGGAAGAGGAAGCTCTGGATTGTTTTGCTTTTGGCCTTTCTGAATCATGTCGCTTACGTGTCATTTCCCGTGGAGGCATGGACTGTCGCTGGATAGTTGAAGAGCGCACGAAAACGATGCCTGGGTTGTTAGAGAAGAGACAGGCAGTCTATTCCAACCGTTTTTCTTACCGAAAAAAGAGCGCATCCTTCAGAATCACGTCATCAAAAAAGTTTAACAGCCCTTCAATTTACGCAAAAGATCTTTTAGTAAACATTCATGTGTCGAACGGTTTTGCCTAGGAACCAAGTGCCCCCGATAGAAAGTCGCTGTGGAATGGAAGGGATGCCTTTTTCATGACGATGGATCATGCTTATCAAGAAATCTACGGCCACCTTACCGATTAAACGCGCATTCATATTTATACCAGAAAACTTTTCTAAACAATTAGGCATGTTTGGAATTGCAAGGCCAACATCCCGTGGAACTCTTTGCTTCATTTTCTTTAACATATCAAAAATCTCTGGAAGAGTAGTGATAATAACTTGGGGTTTATACCGGTCGTACCACTGTAAGAATTCCGGTTCTGATTTGGAAGGGGAGATTCCCCTTTTTATAGCATTTAAAGGCAAGGCAGGAATTCGGTCATCGACTTTAAATCGTCTCTGTTCCATCAAGAAAGAAGCTAGCAGGTTGTGGGCTACCATTTCGCTATGGAGCTTGGTAGAGACAAATCCTATACGGCGGTATCCCAATGCATAAAGCTGACGCATGGTTTTAACCATAGCTAGATATTGATTTCCACTGACCACATGGAATTGGGGTCGAACTAAGCTATGGCCTATGGCGACAACAGAAAAGTTTTGCCATTTTAAGCGTAAACGTGCGCGGCCACGTGGCTGTGGAGCAACGAGAAGTCCTAAGATGTTTCTGGATATTAATATATTACTGATACGTTGACGGGTTAATCCCGGTTCACGCATCCAAAAGGTTTCTAGGGTATAACCTAATTCCTCAGCGCGTTTGGAGGCTCCTAGAAAATAATCATTAAATGCTATAATTTTTTTACATCCGTCTCGTGTAGGGTGGTTTTCAATCCAACCAAGGACGCCACGATATTTCGAAGGCTTTATGCTTTGACGATAAACTGCCATGGCTGAAAGCATTGGGTCTGGTCGATAACCTATTTTTTTGGCGACTAATTGGATTTTACGACGGGTCGCCATTGAAATTCTCGGATGATTTCGTAAGGCATAGGAGACTGTTGCAAAGGTAACACCAGCAATTTTTGCGATATCCCGGAGGGTAGGACGACGTATCATAAGCTCACCTTAATCTACTATAAATGCTTAACAGTTTAAACAAAATTATTTCAAAAATTTGTCACAAAATGACTTGTTGCTAACATATACATACAGATGGGTGTGTGCTTTTTTGCGGTCCCTTACCCTTAACTAAGGGATCAATCCATTTTTCTAAAACATTTAAAACCTCAAAAAACAATCTCAAGCAACATATGAATCATCCTCGAAATCAATCTACCAAATTTTTATTTGCAGGCGTCTTTTTTGTCCTCGTTGCTGGGTTGTGGGTATCTCACTTCAACGCTTTTAAACATGCAAACTCTCTATTGCACCAACACCAAAACACTAAAAACTATCCTTCAAAAAGTAATATTAATAATGGTCGTCAGCCGTTGCCACCGGTTTCTCCAAAGACTCCTACGGAAAAGGACGCTGAAGGAGATCTGTCTGATGGGTTTCCGGATAAACCAATAAACTCTCTCGGGATATCATCAAAACCGCAGTCGCCAAAAATTTTGTTTGGGAAAGCAAAGGTGATTGTTTCAAGAAAGATGCCGTTGGATGAGAAGGATCATTTTGAGCGGGTCAGGATTATCAAGGCAGATTTTAAATATCCTTATCTTCAAGTAAACGAAAAAGTATCTTGGGATACCGCAACTGGTACAGAGAAAATTCTAAGCGAAGAGGCGATGGTAGCCGATCATATCATTGTAAAACTCGCCCAAGGGGCATCAGAAGCCGTTCTTCAGGCGATCAACGAAAAATATGGGGCAACGATTTTGAAGAAGATGTTAGCTCCAAATACTTATCTCGTTCAATTAAGTGGGCATGATTTGGATGCTGTGACCCAAGCGGTAGAAGCTTATAATAAAGAAGTAGCCAAAATTAGTTATGCGGAGCCGGATTATATTGCTTATTTAACTACAACACCGAATGACAGTGATTTTTCACAGTTGTGGAGCATGAATAACACGGCCCAAGTAGGTGGAATTCCCGATGCCGATATTGATGCACCAGAGGCATGGGATATTACTACCGGTAGCCCCACAGTTAAAGTGGGCGTGATCGATACAGGGATTGATTATAATCATCCAGATTTAGCGGCGAATATTTGGGTAAACCCTGGGGAGATTGCGGGTAATGGAATCGATGATGATGGCAATGGGTTTATTGATGATGTTCGTGGATGGGATTTTTATAGTGATGATAATAATCCCATGGATACTTATTCCCATGGCACCCATGTAGCAGGAATTATCGGGGCCGTTGGGAATAACGGAGTGGGCGTGACGGGTGTATGTTGGAGTGCTTCGATGGTTCCTATTAAAATTTTCGGCGGACCTGGCACTGGTGCATCTACTTCAGATGCTGTGGATGCCATTTATTATGCAACGGCTATTGGCTGTTCTCTAACCTCGAACTCATGGCTGGTGGTTCCTACTCAATCATTGCAGGATGCCATTGCAGATGCGGATAATCACGGCATTCTTTTTGTGGCAGCAGCAGGCAATAGCACTTTTAATATTGATCCGGGCGCGACCCCTCAATATCCACCTTCTTACAATAATCCAAATATCATTTCTGTGGCTGCAACGGATAAGAGCGATATCCTTGCTGCTTTTTCTAACTACGGGGCTACGAGTGTGGATCTCGCGGCGCCTGGGGTGAATATCTACAGTACCTACCCAAATAATAGTTATGCTTTTCTCGACGGTACCTCGATGGCCGCGCCGCATGTTGCTGGTGTTTGCGCGCTTATTAAATCGTTTAATCCAACCATCTTGCATACAACCATTAAATCTGCAGTGATGAGTTCGGTTGACCCCATTCCTTCTCTCTCCGGTAAATGTGTCACGGGCGGGCGTTTAAATGCAAATGCGGCGGTTCAGGGTGCTACGGGTCCTTATATCACTGTTAAAAATCAATCTTTGGATGATGATTCTTTAAGTGGCACTTCGGGGAATGGAGATGGAATTATGGATGCTGGAGAATTAATCGGTTTAAACGTTACGACTCGGAATACCGGCCTACAACAAGCAAATGGAGTTATAGGGACTCTTTCTTTAACTGTTCCTGATGCATCCGTTACCATCACCCAAAACACAGTTTCTTACGGCGATATTCCATCAATTACCGATGCATCGGGGAATGGGCAGTTTCTTATTCAGATTAGCCCCACAGCGCTGGATCATGTTGTTTCCCTCACTTTAACCATTCAAGATAGTAACGCGAAAACATGGGTTAAAGGATTAACCCTACCCGTGGGAAGGCCTATCCCACTGTCGCCATCGAATTTAGTTGCCGCAAAAAGCAATGAAATCGAAAGCTCCACAAGCAAAATAGACCTTTCTTGGACAGATAATTCACTTGATGAAACAGGTTTTGAGATCGAAAGAGGGCCAACGGTTAATGGGCCTTTTACTCTTATTACCACAACGATTCCAAATTTAATTTCCTATGCTGATACAGGGCTTCAAGAAGGCACGCGTTATTATTATCGTGTCCGAGCGGTCAATCAATTTGGCGGCTCTGCTTATTCGAATGCAGCGAATGCAATGACACTTTCAGCGCCCCCGACTAATGCAATTGCGACACCGGTTTCGCCAACCCAAATCAATTTATCTTGGACGGATAATTCCAGTAGTGAAACGAATTTTGCGGTTCGGCGAAATAATACGTTTATTGCGTTCTTGGGGCCTAACGTAACGACTTATAGCGATAGTGGACTAACCGCAAATACAACGTATGCTTATCAAATATTCGTGTTCAATGCCGAGGGACAAGGAAATTCGGATCCGAGCGGAAGCGCAAGCGCAACCACATTTTCACTTCCACCGACAGTGCCTTCTAACCTTATCGCAACAGCCGTTTCATTTGCTCGAGTTGATCTTTCTTGGGTAGATACTTCGGATAACGAAACGGGCTTTAAAATTGAACGATTAAATCCGCAAACCGGTCAATTTGTTGAGATTGGGACAAAAGGAGCCGGCGTAACAACTTATAACGATTCTAATTTGGTATCATCTACCCAATATAGCTACCGAGTTTTAGCGTACAATCTGGGTGGAAATTCCGGTTATTCCAATACAGCTACCACCACCACACCGGTGGTTTCGCCTCCTCTGGCGCCATCTAATTTAGTCGCAACAGTGATTGCGAATAATAAGATTGCTCTTGATTGGGCTGACAACTCGGCGGGCGAAACAGGTTTCGAGGTTCATCGCGGCACAGCCCCTGGAGTTTATGATACCGTCATTCAACTTTCCGCCGAGACAACGCTCTACTTAGATTTAGCGGTAACCCAAGGTAATAGTTATTATTATGCTGTGCGCGCAGTAACTCAAGGGAGCAGTGAAGTGGCTTATTCCAGTTTTAGTAGTGAAGCCGTAGGAACTGTAAATGTAAGTGTAAGTCCAAGCGTTGCGGCTGGGAATTCCCACACGCTTTTATTAAAAGATGATAGCACGATGTGGGCTTGGGGTAGAAATGGTGAAGGTCAATTAGGCGATGGAACCATTGTAGATAAAACTTTGCCTCAACAAGTGCCTGGATTTTCTAATATAACAGCCATTGCGGCTGGAGTAACTAGCAACTACACCGTTGCGCGGAAAAACGATGGCACAATGTGGGCCTGGGGAGTCAATTCTATGGGTCAATTGGGTGATGGAACCACTGTAAATAAAACATC
>CAZNSF010000040.1:0-4814 GCA_964575565.1 uncultured Verrucomicrobiota bacterium
CCTTCGACAGCTAAACCACCGCAAAGAGAGGATAAAACTCAAAACAAACCAGACTAACTTTAAAAGAACTATGAGCTGCCACCACTAGATTCAGGTGATAGGCAAGCCTCTGGCCTATTAAAATCGTTCATGTTTACACTGAAATCCACTTCTAAACCTGTTCATCGTGCCGTACTGATTGGTATTTATTGGGATAAAAAGCGTCGCGAAGAAAGTGAGAGTCTCTTAGATGAATTAAGTAAGTTAGTAGATACGTTGGGTTTGATCGTTATTGAGAAATTACTTATTAAAGTCATTCAACCCCGTTCACGTTATTTGCTTGGTAGTGGGAAAGCTGCAGAGATTGCAGCGCTTGCTAAGGCCAAAAAGGCAGATGTAATTGTTTTGATCATATGATTACTCCTGCTCAACAACGTAATCTGGAAAAGTTGGCACAAGTAGCTGTCATTGATCGTGAACAAATTATTTTAGATATTTTTGCACGGCGCGCACATAGTCATGAAGCAAGCTTGCAGGTAGAACTTGCCCAAATGGAATATTCATTACCGCGGTTGACTCATGCCTGGGAACACCTAAGTCGCCAGCGCGGTACAGGGTTTGGAGCTATGGGTGCTGGCGAAACACAGTTGGAAACAGACCGACGACTTATTCGGCGAAGGATCAGTTCCTTAAAGGAACAACTCTCAGAACTTCAATTGCAACGTATTACTCAACGCAAAAAAAGAGAAAGGCGGGATCTCCCTCATGCTGCGATTGTAGGCTATACCAACGCTGGTAAGTCCTCTCTTTTTCACGAGCTAACAGGGGCGGAAGTGTTCATCGAGGATAAACTTTTCGCGACGCTGGATACCACCACTCGTAAAGTGGAAATGGGAGAGGGGCAAACGCTGCTTTTAAGTGATACCGTTGGTTTTGTCCGTAAACTTCCTCACCATTTAATTGAATCTTTTAAGGCCACGCTGGAAGAATCTGTTCTTGCTGATTTTCTAATCCATGTTCTTGATGTAAGCGACGAAGCGGTTGTTCCATTTTATCATACCACCATGGAAGTTTTGGAAGAACTTGGAGCAAATATTAAACGGATGATCACCGTTTTTAATAAAGCAGATCTTTTAGACGATCAAACTCGAGTGCTTTCACTTCAGCGGCAATTCTCAGATGCTCTCTTTATTTCTGTAAAAACAGGAAAAGGTTTGGATGAGTTAAAGGATCGCATGATGGAATTAGCTGCCAACCATAGTACGCGCAATGTTTTTCTGATTCCCCAATCGCGTTATGATCTTATCTCTGGACTTCATCGAGATGCTCAGGTCTTAGCTTCTTCTTACGAGAGCAATTATGTCCGCATTTCAGCAAAAGTGCCTTGTAAACTACTGCCGATTTACAACGAATATTTAGTGAACGGAGAAAATGGGAGCAACTAGATTTGTCATTGTACGGTGCTTGATATATCACCATCCACCAATTTGGTAAGCAGGGTTTGACCGGGCTTTACAGTTTTTGAGGAATGGATGATTTTACGACTTGCAGCATCCATCGTAATGGAGTAACCGCGCCCCAGAGTAGCTTTGGGATTAAGCAGCTCAAGCCGTTGTTTTCCAAGATCTAGACGATGCCGCAACCGATTGGTAAATTCTACTTGGTGTTGTTGAAAGTAGTTTTGAATTTTTACAAGGGCAGCGCGCTTTTCCCCAATTGCTAGCATGGGATTGGTTGTCGCAAAACGATGGGCAAGCCCCATCCATTGTTGATGGATCTGGGTAATTGAACGGTGTGTAGTGCTCCGCAAAAGAGTAGATATTTCATCGAGTCTTTGACGTTGTTCAAAAATAAATTGACGAGGTTCGCGTAACCTCAAATTTTCCCGTGCTTCGATTAAGCGATGGCGTAATTCGCCTAAAGCTAAGCGAGAAGTTCTTTGAAGAGAACGGGATAGCCCAAGAATTTCCTCAATAAATTCAGATTTAGGCCGAATAAGCATTTCAGCAGCAGCGCTAGGTGTAGCAGCTCGTACATCAGCCACAAAGTCGCAAATCGTAAAATCTACTTCATGCCCTATGCCGGAGATGGTTGGAATTTTAGAACGAGCTACGGCACGCGCGACTACTTCTTCATTAAAAGCCCAAAGATCCTCGAGCGAACCTCCGCCACGAATAATAGCGATTACATCCAAATGCAAAGGTAAGCCACTTGCCTCGGCGATATTGAGTAAATCAATTGCAGCAGCAACTCCTTGGGCAGCGCCTTCTCCCTGAACTTGTGTTGGGGCAATGACGATCCGTACGCCTGGAAAGCGACGGTGAAGTACTCGGCAAAAATCTCGAAGAGCTGCCCCGCTGGAAGATGTTACTACACCTACGGTTTGAGGGAAAGTGGGGAGGGGACGTTTTCGTTCGAGATCGAAGAGACCTTCTCCTTCCAACTTCTTTTTAAGAGCTTCAAATGCAGCTTGGAGATTCCCCATGCCCGCGGGTTGGATAGTCTCTAAAATAATTTGATAGTTTCCACGACGTTCATAAACGGTTACCCGTCCATACGCTTGGATTTGCATGCCATCTTTTAAGCGGAAACGTAAGCGCGTTGCTTCAGAGTAAAACATCACCGCGCTTAACTGGGATTGAGCATCTTTCAGGGTAAGATAAATATGGCCATTGGAATGATAGGTAAGATTAGAAATTTCGCCTTCAATCCAAACGGATCGAATGTTTTTTTCGAGAATCCCGCGAATGCGTCGTGTTAATTCTGAAATGGAATAGACCTTAGATTCCATTTAAAAGATAGATTCTTGAGGTTAGTTTCTGGTAGCAACGAGATCGTAGGCAGTAGAATCGATGATTTTGGCTTGTTGGAATTTTCCTTCCTGCCAACCCTTACCACGAAGAAGAACGCGCCCATCAATATCTGGTGAGTCAAATTCGGTTCGTCCAACAAGATCTTTGCCTTTTTTATCTACGAGAACACGAAGAATTTGGTCAACACGGGAAGCCATTAGTTCTGTGGAAATTTTCTGCTGTATAGCCATGAGACGTCGCCGCCGATCTTTTTTGATTTTTGCGGGGATCTGGTTTTCCATACGTCCCGCAACGGTTCCATCCTCTTGGGAATATTCGAATACACCTAAACGTTCGAAACGTGTTTCTTGCACAAAATCGAGTAAGGCTTGAAATTGGGGTTCCGTTTCTCCAGGGAAACCCACAATCAATGTGGTGCGAATAGCAATCCCGGGTATCTGTGCGCGAAGTTGAGCGATGATCTTTTCGATATGAGCGCGAGAAGTTTCTCTACGCATTCTTAATAACATGGTGTCATCAATATGTTGAAGAGGTATATCGATATAACGACAAACCTTGGGAGAGGCGGCAATGGTTTCCATGAGATATTCATTCCAATGCGCAGGATGTGTATAAAGAATGCGAACCCAGAAATCACCTTCGATAGCATTGAGGCGAGTTAAAAGTTGACTTAATCCATTTGCCACTCCGATATCCTTTCCAAAATAAGTGGTGTCTTGTGAGATGAGTAAAAGTTCACGAACACCTTGTTTAATCATCGAACGCGCTTCAGCCTCTACATCATCCAAGGTACGACTACGATGACGACCGCGCATGATGGGAATGGAACAAAAAGCACAAGGATGATTACAGCCTTCACCTATTTTAAGATAGGCATAATGAGAAGGTGTCAACTGATAGCGTGGGGTAGCAAAATCGTAAAGATAAGTTGGCTTACGTGTTACAAAGGATGACGAATTTTGAGGTTCAGAGTTTAGCGAAAGAGATGATGGAGAGTGTTGGAGTTCATCAATAATTTCATGGATTCTGGGCACTTCGTTAATGCCAATGAAAGCGCTTGTTTCTGGCAGTTCTTTTTGGAGTTCTTTTGAGTAACGTTGGGCAAGGCAACCGGCAACAATAAGTTTTTGATCAGGCCGGACAGTGCGAAGTTGGTTTGCTTGAAGAATGGTATCGATGGATTCTTGTTTAGAACCTTCCACAAACCCACAGGTATTGATAATCACGACATCCGCATTTGTCTGATTCGCTTCGATGGTGTACCCCGCTTTGATGAGGGTACCCAGCATCACCTCCGAATCGACTAAGTTTTTAGCGCAACCGAGGCTAAGGAGATGAACTGAAGATCTCATGGATTACGTCGTGATCTAGCTGGCGGATGATTGGTAGCCGATGTTAGAGCCGTTGTAGGAACAGCGATCGGAGCGGTCGGAGGAGTTTCTAATGCTTCGTGGTGACTATCTGTTAGAACAGCGTTTGTGCTCGAAAGTGCCGTTGGCAGGGCCATAGGGGTAATCGCGTTATGCGTATCTACAGATTCCGGTTGGTTCGATGAAGGCGCTAATGAAAGTGGGTGCTGTTCGCTTTGCCGAGCTGATTCGGGTGAGGATGTCAGAGGGAGGGATAGCGAGCTCCCATTGATTTTAGTATACACCATGCAAAGACCAACAATGGCTAAAATAATCAAAATGATAGCTAGAACAGTTTTGCCAGTTGGGGTTAGAGAAATGGAAGGGGTTCCTATGAGAGCATCATGTCGTTGAATGAGGGTGGGGGGATTTTGTTCGCTTGTATTTTCAAAGATAGGTTTTTGTTCAGGAGCTGGATTTTCTTCCCCAAATTTTTGAAGAAGAGGTGTGCTATCAATTTTCAGATAATCTGAATATTGGCGTAGAAAGCTGCGGATATAAACGTGCGCAGAAAATTGATCGTAACGGTTTTCTTCGAGATCACGTAACAGGTCGGTCTTCATTTTAAGGGCTTTGGCAGCCACTTCTTCGGAGACCCCCTTTTTTTCTCTGG
>CAZNSF010000041.1:0-2519 GCA_964575565.1 uncultured Verrucomicrobiota bacterium
TCCGCTTTGGAAAGGATATTCTACTACACGATTGATAAAAAAGATAATTACTTAGGCCAATTTTCTTTAGTAAGTTAAATTTATAACTTCTTAGTTTCTATTTTCTTCATTTTTATGAAACGTATTGGTGTTCTTGGTTCAGGGAAAGGCTCTAACTTCGCTGCGATTGCCGAGGCCGTGCAGCAAAAGGTTTTGCCCGTTGAAATTGCGCTTGTTCTTTCGGACATCAAAGAAGCGGGGATCCTTTCTATCGCCGCAAAATATCAGATTCCGCATCGTTATGTAGCACCTGGAAAATTTCGAACTAAACTTGAACCAGAAGTCGAGATGGAATATGTGCGCCTACTCCAAGAAGCCCGTGTCGATTTAGTTGTACTAGCTGGCTTCTTAAGAATTCTTAAAACACCGTTTCTCTCTGCCTTTGAAAATCGAGTAATGAATATCCATCCATCCCTTTTACCAGCTTTCCCCGGTCTAGATGCGTGGCAACAAGCTCTGGAATATGGAGCTAAATATACAGGCTGTACCGTTCATTTTGTTACACCAGAAACGGATGCGGGCCCCATTATTCAACAAGCAGTAGTCTCCATTTTACCCAACGATACCCCTGAAACTTTGCACCAACGAATTCAAAAAGAAGAACACCGTATTTATATCGATTCCATTCGATTATGGGCACAGGACCAGCTTCAGCTTGAAGGGCGACAGGTGAAGATTTTGAATTCTAATCTAAAGATATATAGTTAGTTTTAGCATCTTTCGCGTATTTAGCGGGTTAAATATTATTCTGAAATATTGATTTTAATAAGAAAAAATGTATCTTCGTGCCACGTGCTGCCTAAAGCAGGCTATTACATAACTGTCTAAGTATTCATTGCTTTTTATGCCAAAACTTAGTTTCGATAAATGCCCATGGTGTAGAAGTCAAATTGAGCTTTTACGCTCTTCGACACAATATTTTCATTGCCCAATCTGCAATTGTGAGTTTCAGCACAATTATCGCAAATGGATTATTGGAATTCCAGTTACACTTGCAGTTTGTCTTCTTCTCTTCAATCTTCCGCATGGGTTTCGCCCTCCCATTTCCATTGCGGTTAGCAGCATTCCAATCAGCATAGCTCTTATTTCGTGGATGCCAACATACATGATTACTGAATCGGGAATACAGCCGATCCCAAAACCTACCCAATCGCAGGCTTATCTAGATCATCTCGTTCAAGAAGAATCTAGACAGTTGACCTTTAAGAGACCTAAACAACTAGCTATTGGCTTATTGATTATCTTAATTCCCATTGCCATCGTTGTCTTAATCTTTTATTTATGTTGGTAAATTTACGCCCGAAATAGCCATGGTTAAGCTAATCACAAGATTGTTTTTAATTATTTTAATAAGTGCTTTTTATATTAGTTGCACCCGTTCTAATCCGGTAACTCCCCCACATGCTCCGGGTTACCCCAAGCCACTTGCAGGAACTATTGAGAAGCTTCCAGATAAAATTGCGCAATTTCCTGTTTGGGCCGGTATGTCCAGGAAACAGGTTAAAAAACTTAAACTATCTTACCGTGAACCCGTCACATCCGATACGAGTGAATTCGTCACCGTCTTGAGGGATTCTCCTGCCAACGATCCTTGGTCAGGATTTTATACCATCGAATACCATAATTCGATTGTCTCCAGGGTAATGTTCCATCGCGGCAGTCTGAGTATCGTCCACGGCCAATGGATTTTATCAGAACTTCAAGAAGGCAAATAAGCCAAATCATATTTGGGCTTGTATTTTGCCAATTGGTGTTTTATATTGGCAAAAAAGGAAGTTTATGGAAACAACACTGGATAAATTTGGCAGGATTGTACTCCCTAAAGAAGTTCGAGATGATCTGGGCCTTAAAGCAGGGGAAGTCTTGAGAGTTGAAGAAAGAGAGGATGAAATCGTTCTTAAACCTCTACAAAAAGAGTCATCCCTCACTATAAAGGACGGCGTGCTTGTATTTTTAGCCACGCCTACGGGTGATATCACACGGGCTATTGCTACCCAACGAGCAGAGCGTTTACATCATCTAAAAGGTCGCCTTAAAAAGTGAAGGTTCTTTTTGATACCTCTGTTCTTGTTGCTGCCATGGTGGAGCCACACCCATCCCACCACCAAGCCTTGCATTGGCTAAAACGCGCTGCAGCAGAAGAGATTAACTTCTTTGTTGCCGCGCATTCCTTGGCCGAACTTTATGCGGTTTTAACAACGTTACCTCTTAACCCAAAAATTTCTTCGGGAGCAGCTTGGCGTTTAATTCATGAAAATGTAGAAACAAAGGCTCATATTGTTTCGCTTTCTACGTCGGACTATGGTGCAGTGATCAGGAAAATATCGGATTGTGGATTGGCAGGAGGCATCATTTACGACGCATTGATTGCAAAAGCTGCAGAAAAAGCCGGTGTGGAAAAACTTCTTACTTTAAATGCAAATGATTTTCGTCGGGCTTGGCCAGAAGGAGGAACTAAGCTCGTTTCTCCTTAAAAAATA
>CAZNSF010000042.1:0-6608 GCA_964575565.1 uncultured Verrucomicrobiota bacterium
AAGAGCAATATGATGCGGGCATATCTCGCCGGAGACTTGGATGCCGCGTTGACGAGCTTCGCGCAGAAGGCGAATAGAACCCGCTGAACTTAAATGCTGCATATGCACTTTCCAATCACACAATTCTGCTAACAGACAATTTCTCGCAACGATTACTTCTTCGGCAATCGCAGGCCACCCACCTAATCCAAGAACCATACTCCAGTAACCCTCGTGCATCATGCCGTTTGCGGAAAGATTATAATCTTGGCAATGATCCATTACTGGAAGTTGAAACATTTTTGCGTATTCAATTGCATGGCGCATAATTTCGTTATTTTGCACACAATGCCCATCGTCTGTAATGGCAACCACACCCACGCTCTTAAGAGATCCAATTTCGGCCATTTGTTCTCCCTTAAGACCAACGGTGATAGCCCCGGTTGGGAATACATTGACGGACCCTTTTTCTCTAGCACGCGCTTTAATATATTCTACGGTTCCTACATTATCCGCCGGCGGTGAGGTATTCGGCATACAAACAACGCTAGTAAACCCGCCGCGCGCCGCAGCTTTCGTGCCGCTTTCGATCGTTTCTTTATCTGATTGCCCTGGTTCGCGTAAGTGAACATGAATATCAATAAGTCCTGGACAAACTATTTTTCCACAAGCATCTAAGCGATGGATGGCTTTAGAATCATATTTAGAGGAAGAATCTGCAATTTTCCCATCGATTACCAAAACATCCCGAATTTCATCTACTCCATTTGCAGGATCTATGACACGACCATTTTGGATCAGCAAGGACATGAGGTTGAATATTGAAAGCTGAATATTAGAAGGGTTTTGATAGAACTTAAATGATATATTTTCACTTTGTTATTCATACTCACACACTTCGCCTCTTAAAGATCATACTTCCCTGCTTTTAATTTTCAACCAAAAGCTTCTGACAAATTAAACTGCTGGCGAAGGTAAAGTACCAGGATGGGGGTTCGTAGGATTGGGAGCTGTCTTCGGTTCAATAAGACCAGGTGCAACCGTCGGTTGCGCAGTAGTTGTGGTTAGGGGAGTTGGCTTAGAGGGTGGATGGAGAAGTTTCCCATGTTTAAGAATATCTTTTACATGTTCACCATCGAGTGTTTCGTATTCAAGAAGAGCTTTAGCTAAGGCAATCAATTTGTCCTTTTTTTCTGCAAGAATTTTGGCAGCGCGCGCATAACAGTTATCGATAATCCGGCGTACCTCTTGATCAATGGACACTGCAGTAGCTTCACTGAAATGTTTCGAATGCCCTATTTCACGCCCAAGAAAAAGCGGTTCATCTCTTTCTCCATATCCGACAAATCCTAATTGATCGCTCATGCCCCACTCACAAACCATTTTACGAGCAAGGCGTGTAGCTCCTATAATATCGCCTTGGGCGCCTGAGGTGATATCTCCAAAAATTATTTCCTCAGCAATACGTCCACCCATGTACGTAGTAAGTTCATCGAGCAATTTTTTGCGTCCGTAGGTATAACGATCTTTTTCTGGTAATTGCATCGTTGCTCCCAAATAGGCGTTGCCACGAGGGATAATGGTTACTTTATGGATGGGTTCTGTGTATTCAAGAGAAGCCATAACGATCGCATGGCCCGCTTCATGATAAGCTGTGATTTCTTTATCCTTCTCATCCATCACGCGACTGCGGCGTTCTCGACCAAAGCGCACCTTATCGCGCGCTTCTTCAAGCTCAACCATCTCAATACCTTTCTTATTATTACGCGCGGCAAGGAGGGCGGCTTCGTTAAGAAGATTAGCAAGATCGGCCCCTGAAAAACCGGGCGTTCCACGAGCGAGGACAGAAAGATCTGCATCATCAGCTAGTTTAACTTTTTTGGCATGGACTTTAAGAATTTGTTCACGCCCATGAAGATCCGGTAGATCGATCACAATTTGGCGATCAAAACGGCCGGGTCTTAATAACGCTGTATCCAACACATCTGGACGGTTGGTTGCCGCAATCAAAATGACTCCTTCTTGGGTATCGAATCCATCCATTTCAACAAGAAGAGCATTCAATGTTTGTTCACGTTCATCATGTCCACCACCAATACCGCTAAAACGAGAACGGCCAACGGCATCGATTTCATCGATGAAAATAAGGCACGGAGCATTTTTCCGGCCTTGTTCAAACATATCACGAACGCGTGAAGCGCCTACACCCACAAACATTTCCACAAAATCCGACCCACTGATAGAAAAGAATGGCACATCGGCTTCGCCGGCAATGGCTTTTGCCAAAAGGGTCTTGCCCGTTCCAGGAGGGCCGATCATGAGCACACCTTTTGGAATGCGCCCCCCGAGTTTTTGAAAACGTTTTGGATCTTTCAAAAATTCCACAATTTCTTCTACTTCTTCTTTAGCTTCTTCAATTCCAGCCACATCTTTAAAAGTAATTCTATTTTTATCACGATTAAGGAGACGTGCGCGACTTTTGCCAAAAGAAAGAGCTCCGCGGCCCATGGAACGCACTTGCCGAGCAAATAAGACCCATAGCAATGCAAGAGGGATTAGGAAAAAAAGGGATTGCGCTAAAAAAGAAGACCAAAAACCGGACGGTTGCTTAATATCAAAAGGAATCTTTCGGCTTCTTAATTCAGCGCGCAACTCCTTATCAAATGGGATATTAATAGTGACTTTATATTTACCCTTCGCATTTTCTAGGGAAACCCAATCGCCATAGGCATATTGATTACCCGTAGTCTCATCGGCAATAGTCACTGTCTTAATTTGCCCATTTTCCACTGCATCCAAAAATTCGGAGTATTTAAAGCGCTTGATATCACCCTCAACATATTTCGTGATATACGGAGCCGCCACAAGAGCAGCAGCGATGAAAACAAAAATGATGAAAAAATGGATTTGCCCCCATCCATTATTATCATCATCGGGTTTGCGTATCCTTTGTGGGAAACGCGGCCCAGAGTTTTTTCCTGATGGTTTCATAGGATCAATATTACGTACCATAATTCATTCTGTGACACAAGCTTACTATTGGCTCATAGTTTCCCATAGGTTTTAGGAGATGGGGGGCGACCGTTCCTTTGCAACTCGGCGTCTTTGCGCGAGAAAAATTCTGTTTTTCCGTATTCTAATCCTTTGTAACTTTGTGCCCCTTTTTCTTAAGGCCTTTTCCCTTTCTTCTATAGGTGCGCCAACTGGAAAGAGGCCTTGATATCGGCATGAATCTGGGTTTTTAGGTGAGCTATAGTCTCGAATTTACGTTCCTGGCGAATAAAAGCCAGAAAATCCAAGCGGAGATGGTGCCCATAAATATCACCCCTAAATTCAAGCAAGTGCGCTTCGATCGTTGTGGAACCGGATTTCGAAACTGTGGGTTTAGAGCCAATATTTACTACTGCAGCAAAGACTTCGCCATCAAGAAGTGCGCGCACCGCATATACCCCATGCGCAGGGATAAGTTCATTTTCTACATCGAGATTAGCAGTTGGGAAACCGAGCTGTGTGCCAACCCCTTTTCCATGAATCACACGCCCGACGATTTGATAAGGACGACCCAGTCCCGCATTAGACCGGATGACATCGCCGCGAGCGATTTGGTTTCGAATCGTTGTGCTGCTAACTACCTCCTTACCTACATAAACCGGTGTAACCTCTGTTGCTTGTACCTTGTGATGATTCGCCCATGCTTTCAAAAATCGAAAATCGCCTTCGCGTCCATGGCCAAAGTGCCAGTTGGGTCCCACCACTACCGTGTGTAAAGTAGGGGCAGATTTTAAAAGTTGATCCAAAAAATCTTTAGGCGGACAAAGACTCAAATCTTGATCAAAATTTAAAATTATACAGATATCCACATCGAGGCCGGAGAAAAGCTCGTAATCCTGTTGTTCGGTAGTAAGTAAAAGCGGCGCAGATTCTGGCCTTAAGATTTTAGCGGGATGCGGGTGAAAAGTGATGATGGCAGCTTCTCCGTCTGTAGTACGCGCCAATCGAGCAATCTGACGGATAATGGCTTGATGGCCAAGATGAACTCCATCGAAAACTCCCAAAGTAAGAAAGATCGGTTGTTTAAAACGCTCAAGTTCTGATAGCTGATGAAGTAAATGCACATATTAACTACAAAACCAAAAATCCTTAAACAACAACTCGGAAAACCAAAAATCTCCACATACAAATTCTTCTGAAAACTTGACTCTTTGGTTGTAGTATTCTATCGCTAAACCTTTAAACAATTCTATTTGCGAAGATTGGCTTACTATGTTAGTACTCCGAAAACCTTAAACACATGAACTATCTACTCCTTGCCTTACTCTGGGTTGCTTTTAGCGTAAGCGGTTTATATGCCGAAGATAAACCTCCATCTGCCTTTGAAGAACTAAAGCGCGCGCAAAAACAAGTTGGAGAACGTACTGGGAAAAGATTGCTTTCCATGGAAAGTCAGCATGCCAAACTGCGGCCACGTTATTGGTGGATTCGCTTTTTTGATGAGCAAGCCTTTTTGAAAGTTCGCGCGATCCATATCATCGGGCCAGAAATTATTCGCGATATTGAGCCGAGCAATCCTTTTGATGGCGGAAATGCCGAATACATTATTACTACAGAGTTATTAAAGTGCGATTCTGAAAAATGTATCGCCTTTATGGAAAAAGCAGCTAAAGAAAATAAAATTCCCCTTTATTCTCTCAATGTGCGTTTGGAGAAACCATATCCGGGAGAATCCAACCCTATTTGGTATTTTGAATGGTTCGATGAAAAGGAAAATAGCCTTGGCGAAATTAATATTTCGGCTGCCACCAGTCGTGTAACCGAAATTATAGGGCTAAAAATTAAGGACAAGAAGTTCCAAAAGGTCTCTAAAAAAACTTTTTCGCAAGATGTAGAAGATACCTTTCTTGGAGTCGGCGCTGATTTGGAAGAATTTTTTACCGATCAACGAACTATTGATAAGCCAGAATAATCTAGTGTTCTAGCGGCAGATGTCTCCATAGCAATCTAATGAATAAGCGTTCAGTAATAGTTGTTCTAATAGGATGCATAATTTTTATTTTAGGAATAGTGGTTGGAAGGTTCTCGGACATTGCCCTTCCATTTGAGCAAAGACAGACTTCACCAGAAAATCGGTCTAGTTTAAATTCTGAAGGCGTTGGAGGTCACCGATCATCGCATCAAAAGACTAGACAATTCAAAGTTCGGGCTGACGGTAAATCTTTAAACGCCGTGCAAGGTGGCCAAGAAAAACAATTGTCTTTAGACCAAAAATTTCTAGGAGTATCGCAAACTGCCAAAGAGGAAATAAATCGACTTACTGCCGAATGCGAAAGTTTGGATGTCGAAAAACTGAAATCCTTATTTCCAGGCCGTTTGCAACATCTTAAGGATTTCGGAGAGGAGGGCTCTCAAGCAATTTTAGAATTTCTTGAGACTCGGAAAGACGTTGAATTAGAAAAAAAGCTCTGGCCATTTTTAGGCGCCAGGGTAGAAGTTTCCTCCTTGCGCCAAGCGCTGATGGATTTTCTTTATGAAATGGAAGATCCAATATCTCAAAAGGCCAGCCTTAAGGTGCTCCAAAACAGTTCTTCCGATATGGAAGTTTTTTTAGCGGCCAGAAATATCGAAAAACTCTCGCCCGGAATTCATCGTGCAGAAGCCCTTCAAGCCGTTTCAGAAATTTTAGCTAGGCATTTAAATCCTGAAAATCCTGAAACCCCCAAAGCTTTACCGGTTTTGGAAGTGGTAAGGTATTATCAGGCACGAGAAACATTTCCGCAAATGGAAGAACTCATCAAAAAACAGCCCGAATGGGCAGTGAATTGGGCGCATATCATGGATGGATTTCCGGCAGAAGACCAGGCTGATGTTTTAGAAAGATTATGGAATAATGATCAAACAAAGCCTTTTCTCGCCAAGAGAGCATCGGCTTTAAGCAAACTTGATTTTCAAAACGAAAAGGTGCGCCAATTAGTATCCGAAGTCTTCTCAAAGGAAATGAGCAGTATTCAAAAAATACAGTTTTTTGAAGATTTTGAATCAGGATTTTATGGGCCTTATTACCATATGGATCCTAGCAATCGGAACCGAGCAGGTTGGGAATCGAGAATTAAGGCAAATACCAAAGAAGATAAACTTCGAATGCTTGATGAACTGGCCCCATACTTAGATACACCAGGATTAAAGCAGCGTTACGAAAAAACTCGCAGTATGTTTCAAGAGAATAGTCGTTAAACCACATTTGGTCTATGAACAAACGTTTCATCATGGTTCTGGGCTGGAGCTTGCTTTTTATCCTGGGAATATTGGCAGGAAAAATTTCAAAATATCAAAATTGGGCTTCTTCGGAGGCACAGCCAAAGCCAGATTTGCCAAGTCGTCTTCCGTTTGATCAGAAGCCTGAACAGGCTCCCTCAAACAGCCAAAACTCGCTACAGGCCCCGGTTAAACCCTTGAAGGTTGCTCGAGCTGACCAAGAAAAACCTTCGGATCAAAAATCTCGAGGAGTACCGCAAAATGCTAAAGAAGCAATAGATAGGCTAGTGTTTGAATTTGAACATACAGATTTTAAAGAACTTCAAGCCTTACTCCCAGGACGCATCCAACATCTTAAAGATTTTGGCGAAGAAGGTTCT
>CAZNSF010000043.1:0-3198 GCA_964575565.1 uncultured Verrucomicrobiota bacterium
GTAGAGGAGAATCTTTTTTTAATGGTTTTTTAGGCTCTTCCTTGACTTGTTCAGCGCATGAACTTATCGCGAATATCACAACGAATAACACCACTCTGATAATCTGTGCCATAATAGGAGTTTAAGAAATTAGCGTTGTAATTTGCTTTGAAGCTCACGATCTGCTTTTTGAACCTTTTGGCGCATCGAGGCTTTATGTTTTTGTAGTTTTCGCTGCAAAATAGAATCGTTAACCGCCAAAATTTGAGTAGCAAGAAGAGCTGCATTGACAGCGCCGAATTTCCCAACCGCCACCGTTGCCACAGGAACGCCCGGCGGCATTTGGACTGTGGCATAGAGAGCATCTAATCCCAAAAGTTCAGTTGATGCGATGGGCACTCCGATCACAGGAAGAATCGTATGCGCAGCAACGGTTCCGGCTAAATGGGCTGCGCCTCCTGCGGCCGCAATGAAAACCTTAATCCCGCGTTTTGGAGCTGTGCGAACAAAATTGGATACTATTTCAGGGGTACGATGAGCCGACATCACGCGTATTTCGAATGGGATTTTGAAATCTTGCAATACCTGTGTGGTTTTTTCCAGAACCGCATAATCCGAATCACTTCCCATTAAAATGGCTATTTTGGGTTTCATAAAAATAAGATTTAAAGGATAGCTTAAGCTCGGTTGTTTTGCAGTATGTTTTTATAAAAAAGCTTTTGCTGCAATATCATGACGGTAATGTTTGCCTTCGAACTGGATGAGGCTAGCTACCGAATAAGCCCGTTCGAGGGCTTCGCGTAAATTTTCTCCAAGCGTGGTGATACCTAAGACACGGCCCCCTGAAGTGACCACACGGTTTTCTTGGAGGGAGGTGCCTGCATGGAAAAGGCATACATTTTCATGCCGAGCAGCTTGTTCCAAGCCTTGGATAGTATCTCCTTTGCGATACGCCCCTGGATAACCTTCTGCAGTAAGCACGACACAAACTGAAGGGGAAGATTTCCATTTCAATTCCACTGATTTCAATTTGCTATTGCAGGCAGCAAAGAGAACCTCCATTAGATCGTTTTCTAATCGCGCGAGAATTACTTGAGTTTCTGGGTCACCAAAGCGGCAATTGTACTCTAGTATTTTTGGGCCCTCGGAAGTAAGCATCAGACCTGCGTAAAGAACCCCACAATAAGGAATTCCTTCTGCTCGGAGCCCAGCCAATGTACGCTCGAAAATTTCCATTCGCACCCGCTGTTCTAATTCTTTGGTAAAAATCGGTGCAGGCGAGTAAGCTCCCATTCCTCCAGTATTGGGTCCTAGGTCGCCATCAAAAATCCGTTTATGATCCTGTGCGCTCGCTAACAATTGATAGGTTTCTCCATCCGTAATAGCATGCACGCTTACTTCGGTGCCAGAAAGGCATTCTTCGATAAGAACTTGTCGACCGGCCTCGCCAAAAACTTTTTGCTCCATGATTTCCTGTAATGCATGTTCAACCTCGGTATGATCTTTACAGATAATAACTCCTTTACCGGCAGCTAAACCATCGGCTTTAATCACCAAAGGTTTTGGTTGTGTGCGTGCATACGCTAGCGCGTCTGTAAATTTTGTAAAAATAGAAGCTTGCGCTGTAGGAATACCGTGTTTCACGAAAAATTTTTTTGCAAAAACCTTGCTTCCCTCTAGTTGAGCGCCTTTACAAGATGGACCAAAAATAGAAATTCCACGTTGACGGCACATATCTCCTATCCCACCGACAAGAGGCCCTTCCGGACCTACAACCACTAAAGAAACACCCTGATTTTGAGCAAGATTTGTAATTGCTTGAAGATCATCTATCTTGAGAGGAAGGATTTTTACTTTTGGATTCGTTACAGCAGCAAAGTTGCCGGGGGCCCACAAAACATGGGTCACCAGAGGACTCTTGGCAAGCTTCCAAACAAGGGCGTGTTCGCGCCCGCCATTGCCAATTACAAGGACTTTCATTTCTCTATAAGAGATGAAAAAAATGAAATGAAAAAGTAAAAAATATCATTTCTAATTATCTATTTTTCATTTCTAATCGAAGGGTGCCTTTACCTAATGCTCATCTTGCCCAGATGCCGGTTTATGAACCTGGCCGTCCTATCGAAGAGGTTGCTCGTGAATTGGGTTTGGATCCATCGACTATCATCAAGCTAGCTTCCAATGAAAATCCGGTGGGTCCCTCACCCAAGGCCATTAGTGCCATGCGCGAAGCTGCTAGCCACGTTCACATGTACCCCGATGGGAATGGTTTTCTCTTAAGACAAGCCATTGCTCGCAAACATAATCTCGATATTGAACAAGTGGTACTGGGCAATGGCTCGAACGAAATCATTGAGTTTTTAGGGCATGCCTATCTTTCGCCGGGCGATGAAATCCTTATTTCCCAATATGCCTTTGTCGTTTATTTGCTCATGGGAAAACTTTTCCAGGCTACGGTGATCGAAGCCCCCGCGCGCGATTATAGTCATGACTTGGAAGCCATGCAACGGCTCATTACCAAAAAGACGCGCCTTATTTTTGTGGCTAATCCAAATAATCCCACTGGTACTACTGTTTCTCCAGAAGCGTTAAGCTCTTTTATTGCGGCAATTCCGGAGCATGCACTGGTGATTATTGATGAAGCATATCAAGAGTTTCTTGAACAAGCATTGGATACTCCATGTTTAATTACAAAGCACCCGAACCTTGTGGTAATGCGTACTTTTTCGAAAGCACAGGGGTTGGCCGGAGCTCGTATTGGCTATGGACTGGCTACAAAGGAAGTCGCGCGCCAACTTCAAAAAGTACGCCAACCCTTCCAAGCTAATTCCTTAGCGCAGGCTGCCGCGCTCGCAGCCCTTGATGATGCCGAGCACATTCGTAAAACCATCGAAATAGTCAAGAGTGGCCGCACTTTTTTGGAATCGGAATTCAGGAAGCGAAAGTTAAAATTTGTACCTTCCTCGGCTAATTTTATTCTCGTGAATGTTGGAAATGGAAAGGCAGTTTTTGAAAACATAATGCGCCACGGTGTTATTATTCGTCCTATGCAAATTTATAAACTGCCAGAGTGGATTCGAGTGACGGTGGGCACGCTAATAGAAAACGAAAGATTTCTTAAAGCATTAGATGCTGTATTACATGCTTGAAGACTAAGTTTTCTTGTGCTTTTCAAAGATAAAGAAGATGCCTACTTACGAATACGAATGCCAAAAATGC
>CAZNSF010000044.1:0-3622 GCA_964575565.1 uncultured Verrucomicrobiota bacterium
CTGGGCTGATAATATTCATCTTGCTATGAAATTCTATACATGCCACTTCATCACCTAAATCAATGAGGCTGGCCCCAACACTACTAAGAACTACTTTTTTATTTTTATGTAAAAGCTGAAGGTTGATAGCGGTTGCGGGAAGCGTCGGTGGTTCATAATCAGATTTTGAAAAATTAAAAAAGTAATGTTGTGCCTCCCTTATTTCATAAAAAGATTTTTTACCTGAAGCAATCAAGTTACGCACCATGATAGGGATTTCTCGGTTCTCCCTTTTTAGTCGCGCTACTGTTTCGGCGACACCTAAAGCATCCCATATTTCAAAGGGCCCAAGCTCCCAATTAAATCCCCATTTTAACGCATGATCGATTGCTGTAATATCATCAGCAATTTCTGGAAGCCGATGAGCGCTATAACAAAGAACCGCGCTAAGATGCTTCCAAGCAAAACGCCCAACTTTATCATCGATACTACAAAGCTGATGGATGCGTTCAGAAGGATCTGCAATTCGACCGATGCTTTTTAAGATAGGATAATCTGGGTGCTGCGCTAAACGATATTGCATCGTTTGATAATCCAGTGTGTGGATTTGGCGATTGCCATCACTTTGGATGCGTTTGTAAAACCCCTGTCCTTTTTTTTCTCCAAACCAACCATATTTTAGTAACTTCTCAAGATATGGAGGCTGGCGAAAAAAATCCTTCTGCTCATCATTCTCCAATGTTTCATATAAATTACGACTTACCTGTGCCATTAGATCAATCCCAATCACATCGACTAAACGGAAAGTGGCACTGCGCGGCCGACCCATGGCGACACCAGTAATGGCATCCACTTCATCAATCGTTAGTTTTTCTTCTGTGGCAAACCAAAAAGCATGTTGGATTGCAAAACAACCAATCCGATTTGCAATAAAACCTGGTGTATCTTTGCATTTTACAACACCTTTGCCTAAAATACGGTTGGCAAAATCAATAAAATCATCCAGTAAACTAGGATCTGTTTCCGGAGTTGGAATGATTTCCAGTAACCGCATATACCGAGGTGGATTAAAAAAATGCGCGCCGAAAAAATAACGCCGATATTCTGACGATAAACCCTGCCCCATCTCACGGATCGATAAACCGGAAGTATTTGTTGTGACCATTGTGTGTGGACGCACATGACGCGCAATCTGTTCGTGGACCTTATGTTTTAAATCCATTTGTTCAGATACAGCTTCAATCACCCAATCTACTTGGCCAAGCCACGATAAATGATCTTCGATATTGCCAATGGTAATAAGCTCTTCCATTTCTGGCAGATAGAAAGGGGATGGCGAGAGCTTTTTCGCTCGTTCCAAAAGTGTGCGTGTGGTGCGATTGCGGACTTCCGGACTTTGCAAAGTTAACCCTTGGCCTTTTTCTTCCGGTAATAATTCGGACGGGACTATATCTAATAAATAAGATGGGATCTTTAAACTTGCCAGATAAGCGGCAATTTGTGCGCCCATAGTACCCGCGCCTATTACTGCAGCTTTTTTGATGGTTAACATTTAAAAAGTGAAGAGTGATCAGTGGCAAGTGACAAGGGAAAATCGACTGTTAAGATTGCTTATCACCAGTATTACTTCACTAACTCAATATCATTTACTCGCAGGGTGGAGCCTTCGGCTTGTTGGAGTTCAGCAATGGCGATATTATAGTTTACCGTGGCTTGAATTTCGCTGGATTTGGCATCCGCTAATTTTTTTTGCAACTCAAGCAATATAAAAGTAGTAGCAGTACCCGCTTTCATTTTTGCGGTTTCGGCATCTAGCGCCCCTTGCGCTGCACGCCGAGCGGCGCGAGTAGCACCAATATTTTTATAATTACTTTGCACTTTCTCTAAGGCATTATCTACTTCAACTAAAATTTTCTGCTCTGTCTGTTTAAGGAACAAAAGAGATTTTTCCTTCTCTAAAGTAGCTGCTTTTAATTTTCCTTGATTCGCCTGGTCTGGAAACGGGATTTTGATACTAAGGCCGACTACCCATGTATCTGCCTCGGTATTTACTGACTGTATAAATTCACGGCTAATGCCATTATATCCATAGGTGCCCGTAAGATCAATTTGTGGATATTTTTGGTTTTCAGCAAACTTTAATTGTAAGTGTTGCTTTTCCACAGCCAATTTTGCAGCCAGATAATCAGGACGAGTTTCGATGGCATGACCTATTACTTCCTCTAGATTCGGAAGAGGCGGAGGCACATCGCTTGGCGAATCGACTGGCCAGAGCCTTTGTTTTCTCAACTCGCTAATATCTCGAGAAATAAGTTTACGCAAGTTATTCATGTTAATGTTAATATTCTGATTCGCTGTAATTAAGGCCACTTCCCCTTGTGCTACAGCAGATTCATCTTGGGTAACATCTAACGGTGTCTTTACACCAATTTCCACGCGCTTACGATCATCCGCCAATGTTTTAGCATTTAACTCTAACGCTTGCAATTTTACCTTCTGGTCTTCAATTGCAAAAAAAAGATTATAATAAGCGCTTTTAATTTGTGTAACCACATCCATTACCTTCAGTGAAAAATCTTCATTTGAAATTTCTTTTGCTTTCCGCTTGATACGAATACTGGACAATTGATTATCTGTTCCAAACCCTTTGAGTAAAGGCTGGGTAAGCGTTAATCCCCAACCACTGCTGTATTGATCACGGAAGGTATTTGCGGCTGTCTGACTATCCGTGGTATCAAAACTTAGACTGTAACTAGTGCTAGAAGGAACTTTCCCTTCCAAAGCGGTTTTCCAAGTGGTTGTTCGAGAAAGAGGCGAAGCGGGATTCGAAGAGAGACGATCCAAGCTTGAGGTAGCTTCGCCATAAGAAGGTGAAAGGGTAAATGCAGGATCAAACTCACCGCGAGCCTGGAGAATAGCTGCATCATCAAGCTGGGGTGTAATTCGTTGGATCGAAATATCTAAATTATTTTCTAAAGCTTTTACAATGCAATCTCGAACAGTTAATGGGATGCGCTCTTCAGTAGTGGATGAGCCAGGCGTATCCGCCCATGCAAAGACAGGTAGCAATAATAACAAAAGTAAGATCATTTTCACTTTGATTAGGTGAAAGGGCAAAAAAGGACCCACCCGTAAAACCTCAACTAGCTAACAAAAGCTAAGGATTTTTGACAAGACTAAAACTCTTTATAGTGGAACCCGAAGCAAAAGACATATAAACACGTTTTTTAGTTTTCTGTAAAAAACTACTCGCCAAGCGGTGGAAGTTCGAATGGGTACGTTAACTTCTTAGTAGTAATTGACGATCCTTTTAAAAATTCGAGAGTTATCGCTTGAGTTTCTGCCTGACCAAACGAACTATCATGACCAGCTCCTTCAACAACAATAAGAGTACTTTTTGTTAGCCCTTGGCAAACCTCTTGAGCATTGCTAATTGGCGTACGCCCATCAAGTGCTCCGCTAAATAAAAGCACTGGGATATCTGACTTTAGAAGCGATCTAAACTCTGGACCCAAGTCCGGATTCCCCCAGGCTTCCCGAATTTCCGGGAATGGAAAATCAATAAGGTTACCGAGTAACGTTGTTTTTCGTTCACGTATGATTTGCTCGGCTCGTTCTGGCGAAGCGCTAGAAGAAGAATCCA
>CAZNSF010000045.1:0-2830 GCA_964575565.1 uncultured Verrucomicrobiota bacterium
CATTGTTTTTGTGCGAACTTCTCTTAAAAGTTATATTCATTCTCGTTGCCGACTTGTGGATCGAGCACTGGATCGTTATTTGCCCACTACTGCAACGAAGCCGCCCACGATTCATCGAGCCATGCGTTACAGCCTTTTTGCTGGCGGCAAACGTTTACGCCCTATTCTTTGCATGGCAGCTGCCGAAGCATGTGGAGGTTCGGAAAAGACTGCGATGCCATTGGCTTGTGCAGTAGAATGTATCCATACCTATTCATTAATCCATGATGATTTACCGTGTATGGATGATGATGATTTTCGTCGCGGCAAACCTACTTCGCATAAAGTTTTTGGAGAAGGGGTTGCGGTGTTGGCAGGTGATGCTCTTTTAACATTTGCCTTTCAACTCGCAGCGCGCGCTAAAGCATCTCAAAGACATTCACATGATAATTTGGTGCAAGAAATTGCCCTTGCTTCGGGTAGTCTTTTTCTGATTGCCGGTCAAGTAGCCGATCTCGAAGGGGAGGGAAAGAAAATCACGCATTCACAACTCCGTTACATTCATGAGCGAAAAACTTCTGCGCTTCTTGCCTCTTCCATTCGTCTGGGAGCCATGAGCGCAAATGCTTCTCTAAATATTCTAAAAGCAGTTACATGTTTTGGCTATAATCTTGGCATGGCTTTTCAAGTGATCGACGATATTTTGGATGCAACGAAAACATCCGAAGAGCTTGGGAAAACTGCTGGTAAAGATGCAAAAGCTGGCAAGGCGACTTATCCTTCAATTCTTGGCATGAAACGTTCAGAAGCTGAAGCCAATCGATATACCAAAGCTGCCATTGGTGCGTTGAAGCCTTTAGGTAAACGTGCTCACCGTCTTTACGAACTTGCTGATTATCTTTTAAAGCGGCAAAACTAGTTTCTATTTAGGAAGAAGCGCTTTTCCAACAATTCTTTCGTAAGCTTCGAGATATTTCGCGCGAGTTTTTTGGATAATTTCTGTGGGCAAAGATGGACCGGGCGGCTGTTTATTCCAAGTAAGCGTTTCTAAATAATCTCGCACAAATTGTTTATCAAAGCTTGGTTGCGAAGCGCCGGGCTGGTACTTATCGGCTGGCCAAAAGCGTGAGGAATCTGGGGTTAATACTTCATCAATCAGTAAAATAGCGCCATCCGGAAGCTCCCCAAACTCGAATTTTGTGTCTGCAATAAGAATTCCTTTGCTACGGACATAGTCGCGCGCAGCTGAATAAATTTTAATCGTTAAATCACGTACCTTTTCAGCCTTTGCTTGCCCAATCATTTGGGAGGCTTGTTCAAAAGAGATATTTTCATCATGGCCCGTCTCCGCTTTTGTGGAAGGCGTAAAAATAGGAGTAGGTAATTCCGATGATTCTTTTAATCCAGGAGGTAGTTGTATCCCGCAAACGGTTCCATTCTTTTGGTATTCTTTCCATCCCGAGCCTGCTAAGTATCCGCGCACCACACATTCAATCGGCAAGGGTTTTGTTTTGTGGACAAACATGGAACGGCCGACAAGTTCTGGATATTTCTTGGCCAGATCTCCGAGATCAGAGACAAGGAAATGATGGCGGGTTATCTTTTTAAGAAACTCGAACCAAAAAAGAGAGAGTTGGGTAAGAACCTTTCCCTTATCTGGAATGCCATCGGGGAGGACTACATCGAAAGCAGAGATTCGGTCGCTTGCAACAAAGAGCAAGCGGTCGCCAAAATCAAAAACTTCGCGTACTTTGCCTGAACGAAACTTTTTAAGGTCAGATGGATTAAAAGAGACGAGTGGATTCGGCATCGCTGTTTTGTAGCAATATCAAGTTTTTTTACAAGTTTAGAAATTTTTAAGACAAATTAATTTCCGCTTGTGGTTGCTCATTGTCTCATGGCACCTTGCATAGGTGCTAAATACCGCTTCTAAAATTGCGCTTGATGCTGGTCATTTTCTTCGTGACCATTTTGGGCAGAGCCAGAATATTACGGAAAGTTCAGCGCATGATATCAAATTACAAATCGATGTGGATTGTCAGCATTTGATCGAGTCACGACTGGCCAAAGAATTCCCTAGCCATGCAATCATTGGCGAGGAAGGGAATTGTGGTAATCCAGAGGCCGAATATCGTTGGGTGGTCGATCCGCTTGATGGAACAGTGAATTACACTTACGGAATTCCTCATTTTTGTGTTTCGATGGCTTTACAACGTCGTAATCCAGGAGCTTCTTTGGTAACAGCTCTTGGAGGGTACGAAATGGTTCTTGGAATCGTGTATGATCCTATGCGCGACGAATTATTTACAGCAGAGAAAGGGAAGGGAGCATTTTTAAATGGAAAGCAGATACATGTAAGTACACGATCTCGTTTAGAAGAAGCTGCCATTACGGTAGGATTTTCGAAATCAGCGGAAACAATTGAGCAAGGTCTGCATCATTTTGAGCGGCTCATTCGTCAGGCACGAAAAATTCGCATGATGGGCGCTGCTGCTCTCGATTTAGCTTATGTGGCAAGCGGACGATTAGAGGCTTATTGGGAACTTAAAGTTCGCTTATGGGATATTGCTGCCGGGATTTTAATGGTCGAAGAGGCTGGGGGAGTTGTTCAATTAGAGCGGCTTACCGGCGTTCCTTATCTCTTTAAGGCGCTTGCTTCGAATGGGAAAATTCAGCTTGGGTGATTAAGCCATGCAGAAATTAAGCCCACGAAATACTCTAAAAGACACGAAAAAAGGAAAATTGAGTTAAGTGTTTTCGCGTGTTTAGCGGGCAAAGATTTTCGGAATTTCTCTCACAGAGTTTTCAGAGGCTCAGAGAAGAATGGTTTTCACCTGTGGCTTTACGAGCT
>CAZNSF010000046.1:0-4147 GCA_964575565.1 uncultured Verrucomicrobiota bacterium
TGCTAATGGTTCAGCAATATGCATAAGCATTGGCTTGTTTTTTTGCTCTAGATAATGGAAAATTGGTTCTAGGAGCGGATCATCTATCATGAAATATCGGCCTTGAAGATCTTTAATCTCCATACCAATATTTTTCCAAACCTTGCAAGCAAGAGCGCCTTCTTGAAAATCGCGCTCGAGTTCTTTGATCACTTGATCGACATATTTTGGATCATTAAATCGGGGTAAATCGAAACTGGTGCACCAAGCGTATCTCTTGGGATGTTTCTTAGCCAGAGCGCTATAACGCGCTGCTTGATTGCGCCATTGGCCATGAGAATCGAGACCGATACAAATATTGAACAATTTTAAATTAAGCTCATCTAAGATTCCTAGAGACTCCATATCGTCCCACGGGAAATGAAGATGTGCATCAATGATATTTGACATATATGAATGAGTACTAGGCATGCAAGCTACTCAACCGGTTTTTTGGAACGGAAGAGACCTGCAGGAGCCGTACCAGTATAAAGATAACCATCGGGACCAAGGGCAAGCGATCGGACATCTACGGAAAGCAACCCGCCATTAATCACAGTCCAGGTTTGACCCCCATCTATAGAACGATGGATTCCTTGAAATTCCTTTTTAAAAAACATGCCGCCATTAGCTCCACTCACAATAATATAAAAATTTCCTTTGGGAGTAACTGTAAGTGTAAGAACAGGCAAATTAATTGGCAATTGCTTCCAAGTATCACCGTCATCACTTGAAACATGAATTCCACGGCCCGTACCCCCTTTTGCAGCATAAACATGACCCGAAGAATCAAATGTAAAGCCGATAAGATTGCCACCCATCAATCCAATATGGGTCCAACTTTTCCCTTCATCTGTCGAGCGATAACCACCATCACCTTCTGTTCCAATAAAAATATGCCCCTTAGGACTAACTCCATTTCCCAAAACAACTGTCCCAGAATCCTCTCCAGTTGAAGGTCTTGCTTTCGCTTTATTTGCCTCATTCGGCCATGTAATATTTTCATCAGCTGGTGCGCGCTCCCAATTAACCCCACTATTAGTAGAATATAAAAGACCACTCAACCGCCAGCTCCAACCAGTCGCCCAAAAGGCTTTACCCGATTTACTAAAAGAGAAGCTACCCCCGCGGTGAAGTTTAGGAAGATCACCACTCTCTGTCCAAGTTTTCCCATTATCTGTAGAATGCCATACTACATATCCACCTTTTGGTTTACCATCACCCCCTCCAACAAAGATATCTCCAGATGGACTAATACCTAGATTAAACCCTCCCCACGGACGGTCTAAAATATGCTCCCAGGTTTTACAATGATCCATCGAACGCCATATACCATCTCGCGCTGAAATAAAAATATCCCCTGATTTATTGAAAGCAATTGCGCTAACCCATTTATTTGCCTGTGGAGGACCTTTAATAATTTTCTCGAGATTCCCCATTGAGCCATTAGCAGCCTCCCAAAAATCTTCGGCCGAAACAGTAGGCTCTTTAGCGGGTTCTTTGGCGATAACTGGTTTTGTTTTATTAGCATCTTCCTCTTTTGGTTTAGGTTGATCAGTAGCTTCCTTTGCGACCTTTTCAGTATTTTCTTTTTTCGTATTTTCCTTTTGATCTTGCGAGTTTACGATTATTATCCCAGGAAGGCTTAAGAAGACAAAAAACCACAGAGCAACAAATATTTTTAATTTGGATTTAAAGCAGTTAGTAATCACAAGCTTAAAAGATTTAATTGTTCTTGCAACTATCTACCTATCCAAAAAAAGGACAAGCCAAAAAAAGAAGTTGAACCCCATCATGAAAAAGATAGTTTGAGGCTGGCTCATCAAATGAAACCCATCCCTTCTTCGTCATCGTCTTCCAAAGTGCAGACATTTCTTTTAGCCGGTAAATGGACTGCCGGCGAAGAAATCCAAGAGGTCCATGCCCCTTACAATGGCGCTTTACTGGGCTGTGTTTGGCGTGCTAGCGCTAACCAAATCGAACAAGCGGTTAAAAAGGCTTTAGCTGGATTTCAAGAATTTCGGAAAACACCCACTCATTTTCGGCGTGGCATTTTACTTCGTGCTGCAGCACTTATCGGCGAGCGGCATGATGAACTTGTCGATATTCTTTCGCGCGAAGCCGGTAAACCCGTGATGTTTTCGGCCATGGAAGTTCAAAGAATGAAACTTACATTCGAACTGGCCGCAAGTGAATTGACACGTTTTGGAGGAGAAGCTCTCCCTGTAGATTTTGATGATCGTGCAGAAAATTGTGAATGTATCGTCCATCGTTTTCCAATCGGCATCGTAGCAGCTATTATTCCTTACAATTGGCCATTTAATCTCGCCGCCCATAAGATTGCCCCTGCCCTTGCAGTAGGAAATAGCCTTCTAGTTAAACCGGCAACAGCTACCCCGCTTTCTACATTAGCTTTGGGCCATATCTTAATGGATGCTGGTGTTCCAGAAAATGTTATCTCCATCCTTCCTTGTTCATCACAACTAGCCCAGAAATGGGTTGAAGATCCGCGTGTAGCCATGCTTTCTTTTACTGGATCACCTGCGGTAGGATGGCATCTTAAATCCATTGCAGGTAAAAAAAGGGTTTCACTTGAAATGGGTGGAAATGCCGCACTTGTCGTCCATGAAGATGCTGATTTAGAGCGCGCCATTCAACGCACAGTACTCGGTGGCTACGGTTATGCAGGCCAAGTTTGTATTGCCATCCAAAGAGTGTTTGTTCATCAACCTATTTATAAAGCTTTCAAAGAAAAACTTCAACGAGCCACCCAAAACTGTTCTTACGGTGATCCGATGGATCCTAAAATAATATGCGGACCACTCATTGATATTGCCAGTGCCAAACGTATAGAGTCTTGGATTGAAGAAGCTATCAAAGAAGGGGCCAAGATTCTCGCAGGCGGCACACGTAAAGGAAACCTGATGGCTCCGACCCTTTTGGACCAAGTAAAACCTTCGATGAAGATTTGCTGTGAAGAAGTCTTTGGACCTGTAGTTACGCTCGAGCCCTATACTGATTGGAGCGATGCCCTTCTCCGTATCAATGATTCTCCCTACGGATTACAAGCCGGAGTTTTTACTCGCGATATCAATCGAATTCATCAAGCCTTTCGCGAACTAGAAGTTGGAGGAGTGATTGTTAACGATTTTCCGACAATGAGGGTGGATAATTTTCCGTACGGCGGTGTTAAAAATTCTGGCTTCGGCCGCGAAGGTGTCCGTTATGCAATGGAAGAAATGACCGAACTCAAAACTTTGTTTACGCGATATCCTACTCCCTGAAGTTTTGCAAAATCTTCGTCTAAAATTATAAATCTCGCCAACTTATAACTTTGCCATCTTCGAACTTAACTTCAAAATGATCTCGCGGATGAGTAAGTTTGATGGGGCTATAATGATGATACGTTGGCGCATTCGAATCGAAAGTCTCGGGGCGGCTATCTTGCCATCCTGGAATTTCTTCGGATTCCATTCGTGTATAAATCCAACGCTCGATCTTTACTCCATTTTCTATACTTGTCGCCATGCGAGCAGGAGGTCCTAGAGCAATGTAAACAGCATCCATACTTATCCCTTTCTCGATCTCCCCTTTTAAAATAACCGATTGGGAAGTATCCGACATGGAGGAAAATGCTTCCGACCGCTCTCGCGATCGCGATTCAGGCGTTGAACAACTTACCAACCCAAATAAGTTAATTAAAATGCAAAACAGGTGAGGATACAGCGCTCTTTTCATATTCTTAAATATAGCATATTACGGAGCTACAAAAGAATTTCTATTTCCTAGAGAGATAGACTTGGAGAGCCTGAATGCAAGAAGCAATTTGAGGATCTTTATCAAACTCGCTCGCGGACAGAGTAAGCCTTTCCGTCCAATTACTTTCGCTCATAGGTCCTGGCACATTGAATCGTTGGGCTTTGGCAAATAAATCTGTAATCATAAAAACAACTAACCAAGACGGGCATGATAAAAGTTTTTGGCAAATGGCTTGGTGAACTTCTGGTATAAAATCTTTAGGTTCTCTAGAAAAATTCCACCCCATCCAGTGAAGTAAATGCTGGATTTCGGAGTGACCATGGGCCGTGCCTTGCCACTGTTTCCAAAGTGTAACGATTGGCTCGTGATC
>CAZNSF010000047.1:0-5223 GCA_964575565.1 uncultured Verrucomicrobiota bacterium
CGATTCTTGAGCTTTTGGAGATAAGAGAAATACCAACAAAAAAATAGGGACTATGGGGATCAAGAGATTTTGATAAGTTTTCATCGAAAAATTGGAAGGAACCATCAAACGTAAACCCGTGGAATCCACTTTAAACAATCAAATAACCATTGAATCAAGGCCTATTTTAAAAAGAGATCCAGATGCTCTGCAACTTGCGGTTTTGCTCCGATGTATGAGCGCAAAATTAATTAGATGTGATTGTTGAATTAGTTTGGAATTTTATTTAAACCATTCACATAAACAGTTTTATGGGCACTTGCATGGCCGGTAGTAATCGTTATTTGCTTGGTGCCTAACCATTCTGTTAAAAGTTTTAAGACCGCTTGATTTGCTTTACCATGTTCAGGCGGAGCTGAAACTTTTACTTTAAGCCGATCGCCTAGGGGACCTATAATTGCTGAACGGCTTGCACCCGGTACCACTTTGAGGCGAATTTCCATTCCACCCTTTGTCGGACATACAAATAGCGGCTGGTCCAGCTTTTTCGGTTTCTGTCTCTTTTGGTAAGTTTCCACGGAATTTCATTAACATGATTTCATAGCCTTTCATAGACCGGTTTTAAATTATCAGAGATCTTCGTCTCGCAGCGACAGAGCGAAGGTAGTTTAAATTTTAGTTCCCCTTATAAACTTGTCTTTGATTTCTTAGAATAATCATGGTGAAGTAAGGCGTTTTATTAGGGAATACACATAATTTTACTTGAACTTTTCTACTATGAACCAAACTCTTGAACTTTGTGATCCGCTAACATCAAATACCTTGCCATTGGCGACACCAGAAAAAATACCCACTGAAACAAACGTGAAAAGTAAATCGCATACTAACATAAGCTCCCAACAAACTTCGGTTTCTAATAGTCAAAGTCTGTTCTCGCCTTGTGATACTTTCTTACAACGGCACTTAGGATCTGGCGCTCAAGAAGTTGAGGAAATGTTAAAGACTCTAAAATTTTCCTCTCTTGATTCTCTGATCGATACCGCAGTCCCTGCTAAAATCCGATTTAAGAAATCCCTGCAACTACCAGCTCCGCGAGGAGAATACGAAGTCCTTTCCGAACTAAAAGCCATTGCCTCAAAAACCCAGGTTTATCGTTCTTTCCTTGGCATGGGTTATTACGATTGTATCACCCCGCCTGTCATTCAACGCAATATCCTCGAAAATCCTGGCTGGTATACTGCTTACACACCTTACCAAGCCGAAATTGCTCAAGGCCGATTGGAAGCCTTGCTCAATTTCCAAACCATGATCACGGATTTGACAGGACTAGAAATTGCGAACGCTTCGCTCCTTGACGAAGCTACTGCGGCCGCTGAAGCCATGACGATGTGTTATGGATTAAGAAAAAAAGATGATTCAAAAACTTTTTTTGTATCGAGGAGCTGTCATCCGCAAACGATTGATGTGCTCAAAACTCGTGCAGAGCCATTAGGAATTAAGGTGGTTATTGCTGATCACAAAACTTTCCAGCCGGATGAAAATGTTTTTGGCATCCTCCTCCAATACCCAGCTACTGATGGAGTAATCCATTGTTATCATGATTTTATTGGTTCCGCGCATGCAGTAGGCGCTTTAGCTATTGTCGCTGCAGATCTTTTAAGCCTAACTCTTATTAAACCGCCAGGTGAATTCGGAGCTGATATTGCCATAGGTAGCGCTCAACGTTTTGGAGTTCCTCTCGGTTACGGTGGTCCACATGCAGCATACTTTGCCACACGCGATGAATATAAGCGCCATATGCCAGGACGGTTGGTGGGTGTTTCACGTGATGCTCAAGGGCAGCCTGCCTTGCGTCTTTCCCTACAAACGCGCGAGCAACATATCCGCAGAGATAAAGCCACGAGTAACATCTGTACCGCGCAAGTGCTTTTAGCCGTGATGGCTTCAATGTACGCGGTTTATCATGGTCAAAAAGGATTAAAGAAAATCGCAGAGCGCATCCATTTTTTGACAACTATTTTAGCTGAAGGATTACGAAAATTAGGTTACAAGATAGGATCTGAACCTTGCTTTGATACCTTACGAGTCGATCTTGGTATTACATCGAGCAAAGAAATTTTAAAAATAGCCGAGCGTTACCGCGTCAATTTGCGCGCGATGGATGAACATACTCTTGGAATTTCTTTGGATGAAACAGTTGCTACAAAAGATCTTGAAGATCTTTTATATGTCTTTAACAAAGGCAAAGCTCCGAAGTTTAAAATTGAAGCTTTAGCCAAGGAAGTTAATCCTGCCTTCCCTAGTAACTCTGTTCGGAAAAGTTCTTTCCTTACTCATCCTGTTTTTAATACGCATCATACGGAAACCGAGATGCTGCGTTATATTCGGCGATTAGAATCAAAGGATTTATCTCTTACGACATCGATGATTCCATTGGGCTCTTGTACCATGAAGCTTAATGCGACTACCGAAATGTTTCCGGTTACATGGCCAGAATTTAGTAAGATTCATCCTTTTACCCCTGTAGAACAAACTGAAGGCTACCAAATTCTTTTTAAACAACTTGGAGCCTGGCTTGCTGAAATTACAGGTTTCCCAGCTATTTCCCTACAACCCAACGCCGGTTCCCAAGGCGAATATGCCGGCCTTTTAACAATACGTGAATATTACAAAAGCCGTGGCGAAGTTCATCGTAATATTTGTCTAATCCCTGTTTCCGCCCATGGTACGAATCCAGCGAGTGCTGTGATGGCTGGCCTAAAGGTGGTGCCGATTGCCTGTGATTCCCACGGCAATATTGATACTAATGATTTACGCGCTAAAGCCGAAGCACATCGAAACGATCTCGCAGTGATTATGGTTACTTACCCATCCACGCACGGTGTATTCGAAGAAACGATTACTGAAATTTGCAAAATCATCCATGATCATGGCGGGCAAGTTTATATGGATGGCGCAAATATGAATGCTCAAGTAGGTCTCTGTCGGCCAGCGGATATTGGAGCTGATGTTTGCCATATTAATCTGCATAAAACCTTTTGTATTCCGCATGGCGGCGGCGGTCCAGGAATGGGGCCAATTGGCGTGGCAAAACATTTGGCGCCTTTTTTACCGGATCATTCGGTAATTAAAATTGATGGCAAAAAAAGTATTGGCGCTGTATCGGCTGCGCCTTGGGGAAGCGCGAGCATTCTTACGATTTCCTGGGCCTATATTGCTCTTTTAGGCGGTGATGGTTTAATCGAAGCAACCAAGATAGCTATTTTAAATGCGAATTATATCGCTAAACGACTCGAGCCATATTTCCCGGTGCTTTATAAAGGTAAACATGGACTCGTTGCTCACGAATGTATACTTGATTTACGCGAATGGAAAAATAGCGCCGGGATTGAGGTAGAAGATATTGCAAAACGCCTGATGGATTATGGGTTCCACGCGCCAACGATTTCGTGGCCCGTACCGGGCACAATGATGATTGAGCCAACCGAGAGTGAATCTAAGGAGGAACTTGATCGTTTCTGTGAGGCAATGATTGCGATCCATAGCGAAATGAAGGCGATTGAAACCGGTAAAATGGATCGAGCGAACAATCCTTTAAAAAATGCGCCGCACACGGCGCAAATACTTGCTAAAGATCCGTGGCCTTATCCTTATTCAAGAGAACAGGCTGCTTATCCAGTGCCGTGGACTCGGTCCCACAAATTTTGGCCACCGGTAGGACGTATCGATAATGTGTACGGCGATCGCAATTTGATTTGTTCTTGTTTGCCGGTAGAAAAATATAGCTAGTTTCATTAAAAACATCCGAAGTTTTATTTCTCGCAAAGACGCAAGGAACGCAAAGTCTGGATCGTCTTGTAATTAATTTGCAACCATTCATCTCTGACACCTCTTTCGTTGGTCATTCCCACAAAAGCGGAAATCTAGAAAATGAATAAGAGAATATTCCCATCTTTTCTATTTGCTGCTAAACTTTTAAGGCTTTTCTGATGTATCAACTGCTGAAGTCTGTTTTAACTCTTGCTCAAGTTTTTCACGCGCTTCTTTTAAACGCCCTTTGAGATTAAGTGTCTTTAACTCTGGCTCAAGCTCTTTAAGCAACTTCAAACTGCCACCACCACCGATTTTCTGTATCCATTCCTTGATCATAACGTCATTTTTCAAAACAGTGGGAATAATATTACCCATTCCTAAAAGCGTCTCTTCATAATCACCTATTGCCTTGATCATAGATTCCTTTACGCGTTCATCATTTTCTTTTGTAAAAACTTCGTGAACTAAATGACGAATGTTATCGTCTTCAAAATCAAAGAAAGATACGGTGATTAGGTTTCTATTAAGCCGTCCACGCAACTTTTCGTTATTCACAATTTTCTGGAGTCCTTGTAATTGATCCTCCGCCGGAAAATGAAGTAAATGAAGCAGCCAGGTATCTACTAAAGAGGGTTCTTTTCTCATCCATTCCTCTACTTGAGGAATCACTTCTCTAGCTTGATAATATTCCACAACTTCAAACATGTAAGCATCACTACTCGAAAATACATCTTTTGAATCAGTAGATTCTAGTCGGTGCGAAATAATTTTCGAAATGGCCTCAAGCGCTTCAGATCTGTAGACGCCGGGCAAAAATTTCTCGAGATTCCTTGTTGCAAAAAGAACTTCCAATCCTGAAGAAGTGTTGCCAAGAACTTCCAAGTTGATTGCTTGGGAAGTCGGATTATTCATTCTGCCAAGAGTATCGAGTAAAATAACTCGTAGAGATGGGTGAGTAGAAATAGAATTATCTTCTTCAACGAGACGAACATCTTGTTGAGTTCTAAAGAATTCTTGGATTGCTTTAGAGCCTTCCTCTCCAAAATCGCAGAGCTGTTGCAAATCTACTGCGAGATCGGCATCAGTGATCCTTTTGTTGGGGTCCGAACTTTCAATTTTTGTCAAAAGGTACTCCATTGCTTCTTTAGCCGTTCTCGGAACCTGATTGGACTTTTTACCTGAATTTGAGCTTGTAGATGTCTTATCCGTATCAGCACCTTGAATCATTTGAGATTTTGGAAGCGAACCAATTTTTGTAATTTTCTGATGGATTTGTGTCTTCTCTAAACGCTTTTTTGTGGGGATTTGCTTAAGTTCAGGACGAAACTTTTGTGGGTTTTCTAAAGAAGTCTTTTGATAAAATACCCAGCCTCCAATTCCAGTCCCCAAGAGGATGGTTAGTCCAGAAATCATGATCCATTGAGAAATACT
>CAZNSF010000048.1:0-3066 GCA_964575565.1 uncultured Verrucomicrobiota bacterium
CAAGGGCTGTGCCGCCGTATAATACAAAGTGCGGGGGAAGAGCAGTAAACTCTTCCCACATTGTTTTTTGTGAAATAGGCAGGATTTCTAATTTTGGAATGAACATACCTTGTTAAAGGAGAGACCTTTGGGGTAAACTTGGGATGGGCAAAACGCCTAATGTCCGATGCCAATAACTCCAACTTCGAATATCAAAAACGCCTGGCGGCGCATCCTTCAAAGCCAAGCGGAATTCATCTTCTGTCCAATATTCTTTGGACAAAATAACATCATCCCATGTGCCGATAGCCATTACTTGCACAAGAAAACGGTTTTGATCACCTAACGCCTCTTCTGGCGATTTCCACCAAAAAAGCCTTTTCGCAAGCTCCACTAATTTGGAATCTATCGAAACAGTCTTCAACCCTCGTATTATAGCCGAGACTCTTCCTTAGATCAACCTTTCCACCAAAGCCAATACCTCTGAGATTTTGGATGGATCTTTACCTCCAGCCTGAGCGAAATCAGGCTTACCGCCACCACTTCCACCGGCAATAGCAGCAGCTTGTTTAACAATTTCTCCTGCTTTAAAACGAGTGGTTAGTTGAGGCGCTATAAAACAAACGAAAGCACAACGCCCTTCTTTGGCGCCTGCAAAAAAAGCAATTCCAGAAAATTTTTGTGCCTGTAGCACATCCACTACTAATCTTAGAAAATCACCATCAACAATTCCCAAATTTTTAATGATAAAAGGGATATCACCCTTTTTACGTATTTCTGTAGCCAATAACGTTTTTGCCAGTAGATCCGCTTCCTTTTGCTGTTCGGCTCTGCGTAGTTTACCAAGCTCTAGTTCTTGCGCTTTCAACCTAGCTTTTTCTGTTTCGGCTTGTTGCGCGGTAGCATGGGTTTCTAGCCAGGCTAAAGCAGCTAGGCCTGCCACTGCCTCGATACGACGGATCCCTGCGGCAATGGAAGATTCTTTTTTGATTTTAAAAAGTTTAATCTCGCCAGTGGATCGCACATGAGTGCCTCCGCAAAGTTCTTTCGAATAATCCCCAATCTGTACCACGCGCACAATTTCGCCATATTTATCGCCGAAAAATTGTTGGATGGTTTTATCTTTTTGAACCTCGCGATAAGGCTTTTCATGCCATTTGACCGGTGCGTTTTCTTGGATGCGCTGGTTAACCAATTTTTCAATATCCTCAATTTGCTGGGGAATAAGGTTGTGGCTTAAATTAAAATCGAATCTTAAATAATCTGGCCCCACATAAGAACCACGTTGGCGAGACTCACGATCCGCGATTTCGTGCAATGCCCAATGGAAAAGATGGGTTACGGTATGGTGCCGTTCGATAGCCGCGCGACGACCCGAATCAACCTCGGCTTCTACAAGCGAAGACTTTGCAGGAGCTGTCGCTCCCTCTAAAACATGAAAAAATACGCCTTCCTTTTTCTGGGTATCCACCACACGCCATGATTCTTTTGGCATTTTCAATTGTCCATGGTCGCCAACCTGGCCGCCCATTTCCGCATAAAAAGGTGATGTCTCTAAGATGACGGTCTGTTTACCCTTAGTTTCTATGGTATCTAATACACGAGATTTGGTATTCAAAGTTTCGAACCCTACAAAACGGGTTGCTAGATCAGGAGAGGTGGCGGTTTCTATTTCGATGGTTTCTTTTTTCTGGGAAGCACGTGCGCGCTCGCGCTGCTTTTCCATCAGTTTCTCGAACCCTTCCATATCGACTGTTAATCCGCGTTCCCGTGCCATTAACTGGGTAAGATCTATTGGGAAACCGTAGGTGTCGTATAAAGTAAAAGCTGTTTCCGCTGGGAAAGTTCTAGATAATTTTTGAACGGCCTCTTCAAAAAGTGCAATTCCGCGGTCAAGGGTAGCATTGAAATTTTTCTCTTCGGATTCAAGGGTAGTACGAATTCGCTCGAGCCGTTGGGAAACTTCTGGGAAAATTTTACCATAATGAAGAGCAATTCCTTCAGCGAGTTTATAGAGGAAAGGCTCGTGAAATCCGAGGACACGACCGTGACGAACCGCACGCCTTAAAATTCGGCGTAAAACATAACCTCTTCCATCGTTACTCGGTAAAATACCATCGGCAATCGCAAAAGAGAGTGTGCGGATATGATCCGCAATAGCACGAAAAGCTATATCGATTACTTCCTGTTCGGGATCCTTTTTATTGGGTAAAGTTTGCGTATAACGCTTACCGCTTAAAAGTTCTAGCTCTTCTAAAATTGGTCGGAATAAATCAGTATCGTAATTTGAAATAGGCATTTGAAAATCTTTAAGCCCTTTGGTGCATTGGATCATAGCCGTCACACGCTCTAACCCCATCCCTGTATCAACATGGCATGCGGGCAATGGAGAAAAACTGCCGTCGGCATTGGCATTAAATTGAATAAAAACAAGGTTCCAGATTTCAATGCAATCAGGCGAACCGGCATTGACTAATTTACCTTTTGTATTTCCTTGAGGAGTTAAATCGATATGGATTTCTGAACACGGACCGCATGGACCCGTATCACCCATCATCCAAAAATTATCTTTTTTACCGCCAAAATGGATATGGTTCTTAGGGTCGAGCCCAGCTTTTTTGAAAATAGCTTCCCAATAATTGTAGGCTTCTTGATCTACTGAAGATGGATCGCCTGCGCCGGGTTTATACACCGTGGCATGAACTCGTTCCTTCGGAAATTTCCATATATCAACGACAAGTTCCCATCCCCATTCAATCGCTTCCTTTTTAAAGTAATCGCCGAAGGACCAATTACCGAGCATTTCGAAAAAAGTGTGATGATAAGTATCTAGCCCTACATCTTCGAGATCATTATGTTTGCCGCCGGCGCGAATACATTTTTGGGTATCTGCTGCGCGAGCAGGCGTGTAAGGGCATGGCTGTTGACCCAAAAAGATGGGTACAAATTGGTTCATGCCAGCGTTGGTAAAAAGTAAATTGGGCGCCTCTGGTAGTAAAGAAGAGGAGGGGACAATCGCATGCCCCTTGGATTTAAAAAAATCTAAAAAGGACTGACGAATTTCGTAAGAAGTGAACACGGCTGACT
>CAZNSF010000049.1:0-4362 GCA_964575565.1 uncultured Verrucomicrobiota bacterium
CGTTAACTGCCGCAACTAAGATTGAGTCGCGCCCCGCGCGGGCGCGTGGATTGAAACTGCCTAAAACTCTTCTACAAGCTTCTGATAGCTGTCGCACCTCGTGTGTGGGTGCGTGGATTAAAACGACATATCTAAAATCAAGCCTGATCCAGAGAATTAGTCGTGCCTCGATATGGGGCACGTACTAATTCTACCCTATCCCGCCCTTAACGGCATGATTACATAGAGGAAAGGGGCGTTGATTTTGATGACGCCCGGGCTTAACTCATCCGTTAATTCAAGGAAAATTTCGTCGTTATCCAAATTGCGCAGTGGATCCATCAGGAAATCTGGGTTAAATCCAACCGAAATATCGCGACCCTTATAATTAATTGCAAGAGTTTCGCGTGACTCTCCAATATCAGGCGCGCTGGATGTGATTGATAAACTGTTTTTTGTAAAGTTCAACTTTACAGCGTGATTTTTCTCGCTCACCAAAAGAGAGGCGCGTCTTAAAGCTTGGTGAAGAGTTTCGCGTTCGAGAGAGATGCGTTCGGTCACTGATGTTGGGATTACTTGCCGATAATTTGGATAAGTTCCTTCGGCGAGCTTACTAAAAAGCAAGGTGCCATCCATATCAAAAGAGATTTGGTTCTCTGTAAAACTGATTTTTACATTGCCCTTGTCTTTCAAGAGACGAATGAGTTCGAATGTTGTCTTGCTCGGCAAAAGGATCTCTCCGCGGACGCCCTTCGGTAGATCCAAGTCCTGTTCTACAAGAGCTAGTCTCCTGCCATCTGTAGCTACCACGACAAGTTTATCTTCTTTTAAGCTTAAAAGAATGGTGTTTAGAACAAACCGTGTTTCATCGGTTGACATGGCATAAGCTGTTTTCTTTAAAGCATCCTTTAAAACTTTTTGCGCTATCGAAAAGGATTTTGCCCCTGTAAGTGTTGGAAGCTGTGGAAATTCTGTTTCAGCTATTCCAACAATTTTAAAAAAAGAACCTCCGCTCTGAATGGTGGCTGTATTATTATTATCCACGCTTAACTCCACATCATTATGCGCAAGTTCCCGGACGATGGTAAAAAGGCGCTTCGTGGGAAGCGTGGTAGCACCTTCTCTAACCACAGTGGCCTCAAATGGACACCGAACGCCAATATCCAAATCTGTTGTCGTCAGCGAAACGCCTTCTTTATTCGCACGAAGCAGAGTGTTTGCAAGAATAGGCAGCGTGGTGCGTGGACTAACTACATTCTGGACTTGTTGAAGGCTATCCAGTAACTTTTCTTTTGTAAGGTTTAGCTTCATTTCATTTTGTATTGATTAAGAACCCAATAAGTAGGCTATTAAAGCGAAAAGGAAAAGATAAAATTTTGGTCTAAGGAATCAAAACGAATAGATGTTATTGGTTTCTATTGTTGTATAATACTTATTTATTATAAATACATCATCTTCATCTAGTGTGTGAATAAGTTGAATTGTGGCTGGAACCATCGCTGTGTTAATGGTTAATAGAACATTCGTGCTTGTTAGAAACAAGGCTTTTCTGGTTATTAAGTGGGTTGTTTTTCACAAGAAAACAGATCTTGTGTTATTCACAAGTTGTTGATTCGTAATCCCTCTTACTATAGCGGCCTATCTATAGCAGCAAATAGATGTCCATTTTGGCTAGAAATAAGATTTTGCTATCTTATATTTATCTAATAGTAACCCTTGAGATATAAGGAGAGACAGCCTCTTAGCCCCACAAAAATACAAGTACTTGATAATAAATAAGTTACACAGCTTATACCGGTGCGCGTCTTGGATTGTTAAAGATGTTCATTATTATAGATTCTTTTCTTTTTAAGAAGTGCTTGTATCCTAACAACTTTGGCGTGCAGCATTATCTAAAGAGCGCCTAAATAACGCTTTGATTAAAGAAGCCAAAGAAGAGGGTTATTCACTACTTATTCACAGGAAACGGAAAACCACTAAAAACAATTTTTTTCTGCGAATATCCTAAGCGTTGCATATCAAGCGGTTAAGATGTTAGAGTTTATTTTTATGAGCTCTTCTTATAATCTTTCAGAGTCATTCGTGGGGTTTAATTCTGGTGCAAATCGGCCGACGAAGCTTTGGTCTCTCCCACAGCTTGAGAAAGGTGGGATAGGGCCCATTAGCAAGCTTCCTATAAGCATTCGTATGGTTCTTGAATCGGTCTTAAGAAATTGCGATGGGAAAAAGATCAGCGAAAAAGATGTGCGTGCATTAGCTAACTGGGGTCCAAAGGCCGAACGCACCGAAGAGATCCCGTTTGTTGTGGCCCGAATCGTGTTACAGGATTTTACGGGGGTTCCATTGCTTGTAGATTTGGCTGCGATGCGTTCCACGGTTGCGCAGCTTGGCCAAAATCCAAAAATGATCGAACCGCTCGTGCCGGTGGATCTTGTTGTTGACCATTCGGTGCAAGTAGATGTTGCAGGGTCACCGGGTGCCTTAAATAAAAATCTTGAAATGGAATTTCAACGGAACCGTGAACGCTACCAGTTCCTTAAGTGGGGGATGCAAGCTTTCGAAACCTTTAAAGTGGTTCCTCCCGGTATCGGCATTGTTCACCAAGTGAATCTGGAATATCTTGCCAAAGGCGTTCTTGAGAAAGATGGTATCTATTACCCGGATACTTTAGTTGGCACAGATTCGCATACCACCATGATTAATGGTCTTGGGATCGTAGGTTGGGGTGTTGGGGGTATCGAGGCAGAGGCCGGAATGCTTGGTCAACCCGTTTACTTTCTTACCCCCGATGTGGTTGGAGTTTATATGACCAATAAGTTGGGCGAAGGAGTTACAGCCACCGATCTTGCTTTAGCTATTACTCAACTTCTTCGAAAAGCGAAAGTGGTTGGCAAATTTGTAGAATTTTACGGCCCTGGCGCTGAAGTGCTGCCAGTAGTAGATCGGGCAACCATTGCTAACATGGCGCCAGAGTATGGAGCAACGATGGGATTTTTCCCGATCGATGATGAATGTGTAAACTACTTGCGGGCTACGGGACGCAGCGAAGAACATTGCCATCTTTACGAAAGTTATTATCGTGCCCAAGGCCTTTTTGGAATGCCGAAGAAAGGCCAGATTAATTATTCATCAGATATCGAATTAGATCTTTCCACCATTTGTCCAAGCGTAGCTGGGCCAAAACGTCCCCAAGATCGTATCGACTTGCCGCGTCTTAAAGAAGAATTTCTTGCCATATTAACAAAGCCAGTTGCCGAAGGCGGTTACGGCAAATCAAAAGATGAATTTTCAAAAAGAGCGGTTGTCGACGGAAAACAAGACACTCGCCACTTAGAAATGGGTCACGGTTCGGTGGCTATTGCAGCCATCACAAGCTGTACGAATACAAGCAATCCTTCGGTGATGCTCGCAGCTGGTTTGGTTGCAAAAAAAGCGGTTGAGAAAGGTCTTACCGTAAACCCAATGGTAAAAACATCGCTAGCTCCCGGATCGAGGGTTGTTAGCGATTATTTGGCCAAAGCCGGTCTCCAAACGTATCTTGATAAACTTGGGTTTAACCTTGTTGGCTATGGATGCACCACTTGCATTGGCAATTCCGGTCCCCTTGCAGCGCCCATTGAAGAGGCTATTTCGAAAAATGATTTAGTGGCTGCTAGTGTTTTATCCGGCAATCGCAATTTCGAAGCGCGCATCCATTCTGCGATTAAGGCAAACTTTTTAATGTCACCACCTCTAGTGGTTGCCTTCGCTCTTGCGGGTCGTGTGGATATGGATATGACCAAAGAACCCCTCGGAAAAGATAAAGCAGGTAAAGATGTTTACTTGCGCGATCTCTGGCCAAGTCTTTCGGAGGTTCGTGACCTGATGCAATCGGCGCTTAAACCAGAAATTTTCCGTAAGCTTTATCGCGATTTTGCAGAACAAAATCCGAAGTGGAATGAAATTCCATCTTCTACTGGTGATGTTTACCAGTGGGATTTAAACTCCACTTACATTCAGGAACCTCCCTTTTTTGCAGATTTTTCGATGCAGCCCGGTGTGATCGCTGAAATTCGCGGCGCGCGGCCGCTTGGCATTTTTGGTGATTCAGTAACAACAGATCATATCTCACCTGCCGGAAGCATTAAACCAACTTCACCTGCCGGTAAGTATTTATTAGAGAATGGAATTCCAATAGAAGATTTTAATAGTTACGGTTCGCGTCGTGGTAACGATCGAGTAATGACACGCGGCACATTTGCTAATGTGCGGATTAAAAATTTAATGGCCGGTGGTGTAGAAGGCGGATAAACTCACATAAAGCCTTCCGGATAAATGATGTCCATTTATGATTCAGCCATGCGTTATTTGGAACAAGGCGTACCACTCGAGGTAATTGCGGGT
>CAZNSF010000050.1:0-6293 GCA_964575565.1 uncultured Verrucomicrobiota bacterium
CAAAGTAGCAGCACCACCTGCTCTACGCACAAGCTGTCGACCTTTACCTTTAATAATTTCAATATTATGGAGATGGATCCCAATCTTTATATTACTTAATGGAAAAGATTTGAATATTTCGGGAAATTACTTTTGACCTTATTCTACCTCTCTACCAACCTCTAACCCAACCGGTGCAAGGATATAACTTTTTTCTCCATCTGCATATTGAAGCAAAGCGATTCGCGCTGAACGCACTGGATCGTACTCAATCGCCTCCACCTTTGCTTTAACACCATATTTATTACGTCGAAAATCCACGATGCGATAGCGTTGTTTATGTCCGCCTCCGCGATGACGCATCGTCAATCGACCATGAGCATTACGTCCACCTTTACGATGTAAAGATTCGGTAAGACTCTTTTCCGGTGTATCCTTTGTCAGTTCCTCAAAAGTAGATGAGGCCTTGAAGCGGATACTGGAGGTAAATGGTCTGTAAGTGCGAATACCCATAGTAGTTTAGAATTTGAAATTTATGAATTATACTCCTAAATCAATTTTATTACCTTCTTTGAGGGTAACCACTGCCTTTTTCCAGTTCGAGGAACGTCCACGTTGCTTAGTATTTTTACGGCGCATTTTCCCCATGCAATGCATGGTGTTCACTCGTTCTACCTTTACATTAAAAAGTTTTTCGACTGCCTGCCGAATTTCAATTTTGTTACTATCCGGCTTTACAGCAAACACATAACTATTGTGTTTTTCCTTAAGCCCAACCCCCTTCTCGGTAAGGCGCACACGCTGAATAATTGAAAAAGGAGTTTTCATTTACTCGAACCTTCTGTGGAAATATTCCGTGATATCAATTTCTCAAGGGCAGCAGACGTAAGAACAATCTTTTTACAATTCAAAATCTGATAGGTATTCACTGAATGCGCAGGCACTGTATCCATCCAACTTACATTCCGTGATGCGAGACGAAGGTTTTTAGACGGAGAATCGTGAATCAATAAAGTTGTTCCATTTACTTTTAAAGCTTTGAGCATACCCACAAAATCTTTTGTTTTGGGTGTATTCACTTCCAGGGAATCAAGAATAACTACATCTCCTTCTTGAAGACGGCTTGAGAGCGCCTGTTCGAAGGCAAGCTTTTTTACCCGCTTCGGCACTCTTTTAGAATAATCGCGCGGCTTTGGACCGAAAACAACACCGCCCTTCCTCCAAATAGGCGAACGCACCAATCCAGCACGTGCACGTCCTGTTCCTTTCTGTCGCCATGGTTTTTTACCGGAACCTGCTACTTCAGCAATCGTTTTCGTGTTTGCTGTGCCAGAACGTTGTCCGGCTCGATAAGCGGTAATCACATCATGAATTACTTGCGGACTTACCTTCTTAAAATCCTCACGGATTTGAATTTCTTGTTCGCCCTTGACCTGTCCGTCCTGACTATAAACCTTAATTTTCATAAGTACGATTTCTTACTTCTTCGGAACAGGTTTTTTAATAGCTGGGCGAACCACTAAGTACGATCCATTCGAACCGGGAACAGAACCGCGTAAAAGTAAAATGTTTTCATCCTCACGCACCTGTACTACAGGAAGATTTTGTGTGGTAATTTTTACATCACCCATATGCCCTGGCATTCGAGCATTCTTCCAAATACGACCTGGCCACGCACGCATTCCAATAGCGCCTGGACGTCGATGCGATTTAGAACCATGAGCTGCCCCGCCCCCTGCGAAACGATGTCGTCGTACCACTCCTTGAAAACCCTTTCCTTTAGAAATTCCAATCACATCTACCATTTGGCCAGGAGTAAAACGTACAACTGTAACCGCGTCTCCCACATTAAGATTTTCATCTTTATCCACACGAAACTCACGAATAAATCTTTTCGGAGAACTTTTCGCCTTTTTAAAATGTCCTTTCATGGAATTTGCTGTATTCTTTTCCTTGGCATCATCAAATCCAAGTTGATAAGCAGTATACTTCTCTTTCTCCTCTGTCTTTTTTTGGAGAATTGTGCATGGGCCAGCGGCAATGACCGTAACCGGATGAAGAACCCCCTTCTCATCATAAATTTGGGTCATGCCAAGTTTTTTGCCTAAAATTCCTATACTCATACTCTTAAATCTTAATTTGAATATCTACGCCTGCTGGCAGGTTTAGTTTTTTTAGCTCATCTACTGTCTTGGCGGTAGGATCAATAATATCGAGCAAACGTTTGTGGGTACGAATTTCGAATTGTTCCATAGATTTTTTATCAGCATGCGGCGAACGATTCACCGTAAAACGTTCTATGCGTGTGGGTAAAGGAATCGGACCTGCTACTTTAGCGCCGCTACGCTTAGCAGTTTCCACAATATCCGAAACCGAAGCATCAAGAATCCGATAATCGAATCCTTTTAGTCTTATCCTAATTCGTTGATGTTCCATGGTATTTACTCTTAAAAAAATAAAATTGCCTTTTGTCTATCTATTTATGGCTTAAAAGTTGGTTAACCACCAAGCTTATTTTTTGTTTGCGCTTAAAATTTTAGCAAGAACCTGTTCCGGAACTCTTTCGAAATGAGAAGGTTCCATATTATTACTAGCCCTCCCTTTACTTAGCGAACGAATATCGGTGACATACCCAAACAGCTCTTCGAGTGGAACTTCTGCATGGACTACACACAAATTGTCCCTGCTTTCAATGTTTTGAATCTTGCCACGCCTGCGATTAAGATCTCCAATTAAATCGCCCTGAAATTCCTCGGGGGTAAGCAATTCCACTTTCATGATAGGCTCTAAGATAATACAAGATGCTTTCCTCATGGCTTCTTTAAAGGCAAAAATGCCTGCCATTTTAAAGGCGATCTCACTTGAATCCACCTCATGATAGGTTCCGTCCAAAATTTCTACCTTCACATCAACTACAGGATACCCGGCAAGAATCCCGCCAGTGACTGCTTCTTCAATCCCATCTTTTATTGCAGGAATATATTCTCTAGGAATATTACCGCCCACCACCTTGTTCTCGATCACATGACCTGTCCCACGTTCAGCAGGTTCTACTTTCAAAATCACGTGACCATACTGACCGCGACCGCCCGATTGACGAATAAATTTACCTTCTCCTTCTGCAGATTTGGTAAGCGTTTCACGATAAGCAATCTGGGGTTTGCCTGCATTAGTCTCCACCTTGAATTCCCGAAACATTCGATCACGAATGATTTCTAGATGTAATTCGCCCATCCCATGCATAATCACTTGACCCGTATCTTGGTCTGTCTTCACTCGAAAAGTTGGATCTTCCCTGACCAATCGTTGGAGAGCTTCCCCTAACTTCTCGCGATCTGCTTTAGTTTTTGGCTCAACGGCCATAGAAATAACAGGCTCTGGAAACGATGGCGGTATTAACATAATAGAAAGCTCTTCATCACAAAGCGTATCTCCCGTAGCAATATCTTTAATTCCTACAAGGGCAGCAATATCACCAGAATAGACGGTATCTACTTCTTCACGTTTATCGGCTTGAATCATCATTACACGGCTAACTCTCTCTCGCTTATTCGTGCGAGGATTATAAATCGTATCCCCTTTCGAAAGCTTACCGGAGTATACCCGGAAAAACACGAGACTGCCTGCATAGGGATCCGTCCAAAGTTTAAATGCAAGAGCGCAGAATTTGTCAAAATCATTAGGAGGCACGCTAATTTTTTCATCCCCACCGTCTTGATCATGGCCGCTCTCCGGAGGGATATCGAGAGGCGAAGGCAAGTAATCAATCACCGCATCCATTACATTCTGTACCGCACGCTTTTTAAACGCAGACCCGCAAAGAACAGGTACTATTTGGAGTTTACAGGTTAAACGTCTTAATCCCGCTTTAAGCATCTGATTAGTGATAGGCTTTTCTTCAAGAAAAAGATTTCCAACCCCTTCATCTTTATCCGCTACAGCTTCAATTAAATCTTCTTTAGCCTTTTTTGCTGCCTCCACTAAATGAGCAGGCACGTCTGTAATTTTAAAAACCATTCCATTATTCTTTTCGTTTTCATCATCGTCTGGCCAAAGATAGGCTTTCTGGTTAATCACATCCACAATGCCGCGAAAATCTTCTCCCTCTCCAATAGGAAGACTAATCGGCCATGCATTAGCACCTAATTTTGTGCGCAGCTCACGAAGCGCTTTTTTAAAATCAGCACCCACCCGATCCATTTTATTTACAAAAGCAATACGCGGAACATTATATTTCGTAGCTTGGCGCCAAACTGTTTCAGATTGCGGCTGTACGCCCGCAACTCCACAAAAAACAGCGATAGCCCCATCAAGCGCACGTAGCGAACGCTCTACTTCCGCTGTAAAGTCTACGTGGCCTGGTGTATCAATGATATTTACCCGATGTTTAACAGCTGAAAAAAGCTTGAAAATACCGTCTTCTTGTTTTTGTGTCCAAAAGCAGGTGGTCGCTGCTGAAGTGATGGTAATTCCCCGCTCGCGTTCTTGCTCCATCCAATCGGTAACGGTATTGCCATCATCCACATCACCAATCTTATGGATCAATCCCGTGTAAAAAAGAATGCGTTCCGTCGTAGTAGTTTTGCCAGCATCAATATGGGCTGCAATTCCAATATTACGTGTGCGTTCGAGCGTAAATGGCCGCTTCGGGTCATTGGGATTAACCTTTTCCGAAGAAGCAGGAGAAAGAGTTGTAGGGGCTGAAGACATAGAATAAAAATACAATAGGGAAATAATCGAAATGACGTTTTACTTTATGTCCTCTGGTTACCATCTTAAATGAGCAAAGGCCTTGTTTGCTTGTGCCATTTTATGCACATCATCACGCTTCTTTACCGCAGCGCCTTGTCCATTAAAAGCGTCGAAGATTTCATCAGCAAGCGCACGAGACATCGAAACTCCTTTGCGCCCATCCGCTTGCCGTGTAAGCCAGCGTAGTGCCATGGTAAGCTGACGATCTTGGGGTACTTCTACTGGAACCTGATAGGTAGCACCGCCTACTCGCCGAGACTTTACCTCTACACGCGGTTTTACATTTTCGAGGGCTTTATTTAAAACATTTAAAGGATCCCCTTTATTTGCCTTTTCGCTTAATAAATTAAAGGCGTCGTAAACGATACGTTGAGCCGTGGCTTTTTTACCACGCCACATCACAATATTGATCAAACGACTAACAATCGGGCTATGATAATGGCCATCTGGTGTAGTTAACCGACGTTCAGCTTTTCGACGACGAGACATAGAGGTAAGAATTTAAAATTTGAAATGAATAATGTTAGATACTCTTTATTTCTTTGCAGGCTCGGCTTTTTTAGCAGCATCAGCTTTTACAGGTTCCGCTGCTCCGGCTGTTGCTGCTTTTGCGCCACCGGCTTTGGGCGTTTTAGTTCCATACTTTGAACGACTGCGGCGACGGCCTTCAACGCCGAGGGTATCCAACGTTCCGCGAACAATGTGGTATCGCACACCCGGCAAATCTTTCACACGACCACCACGCACTAAAACGATGGAGTGCTCCTGTAAATTATGTCCCACTCCGCCAATATATCCCCATACTTCAGCTCCGTTGGTTAAACGTACACGGGCTACTTTACGCAAAGCAGAATTGGGTTTCTTCGGTGTCATCGTCTTTACCTGTAAGCATACTCCTCTTTGTTGCGGACTATTCATTAAGGCAGGCGACTTAGATTTATATCGCGCTTTTTGGCGGCCTTTACGAACAAGTTGATTAATCGTTGGCATGATTTTTCTTAGATATTGATTATCTTAATTTATACAGCTTCTTCGATAGGCTCTTCGGATTTTTCTTCACCTTCGGTTTCCATTAACATTTTAAGCTTGATCGAACGATAAGGCGGAAACCCAGTACCTGCAGGAATGAGATGTCCCATAATCACATTCTCCTTGAAACCACGCAAATAATCTACACGCCCAAAAGTTGCTGCTTCTGTCAAAACACGGGTCGTATCTTGGAATGATGCTGCGGAAATAAAGCTTTCGGTTTCTAACGAAGCTTTTGTCACCCCTAAGAGCACGGGTTGAGCTTCCGCAGGTTTACCGCCGGCTTCCGCTACACGTTCATTTTCTTCTAAAAACTTCACTCGATCCACATGGTCGCCCCATAACATCACTGTATCTCCGGGATCGGTAATCCGCACCTTCCGCATCATTTGCCGGAGGATAATTTCGATATGTTTATCATTAATTTCCACACCTTGTAAGCGGTAAACCTCCTGCACTTCATTAAGAAGATACTGTTGTAATTCAGCGGGTCCTTTTACTTCGAGCAATTCGTGCGGGTCTACCGGCCCATC
>CAZNSF010000051.1:0-5825 GCA_964575565.1 uncultured Verrucomicrobiota bacterium
GAACCGGCGGGCCCTTATGATCCCATGGGGCCTATGGGAGGATATGAACCTTTACCAACTGACCCAGTACCAGTAAAAGGTACAGACATTAAAACAAAAACCAATGGAGCTACGGAAGCGGATTGGGATAATCGTTTCCCTTTGGATCCTCCTGGTCGTGTTCCTCGTAAGCAATATACAGATCCATTAAGTCCGACGGCGGCTTTGAAATGGACTGCGACTGCGGTTTATAATGGTTTTGCTCGTTTGGTAGACCATTTTACTGGTGAAGACCCATTTATGGATCCACCAGAACCAGGAAGTGAAGAGGCAAAAGCTATTGAAATTCTCGAAATGATGGTCGCCATGAGAGGTGGAGTGAAATTCCCTGAAACGGCAGCAGCTCGTCGAGAATTAGGAGTAGGGAGCTTAAGAGGAAGAGGTGTATCTAGAGAAATCACAGCGGTTAAAGAACTAGCTGAAGCGAAGGCTGCCGCGAATGCTGCGTCGCGAGCACAGGCTTTGGCACAAAATGCTTTTCGTCAAGCAGAGGAAGCTTTCGTCAACATGAGAGGATCAGATCCGCGCTTAGCGGCAGCAGAAGCAACTATGAATGAAGCGAAAGCAGCCATGGACGCTGCAGCTGCAAAATATAAGGTGACAGCTGATGCAGTGCGTGAATTTGGGCCAACTGGGTGGACGGCACAACCCGGTCCCACTGAGGGCCAAAAAGGTGTAAAGGATCCCTGGAATTGGTAGACTGAAGACTGAAGGGTCAGTGGTTTTCTCTTTTCTAGCAAGTTTTTTTAGATTTATGAGTCTTCGACCGCATTAATACAAACGACCTCCAGCGCGAAAGGCGGTAAATCTTAGCCCCTGCTAAGTGCAGGAACTAAACGGAAAAAGGTGCCCATGAATATTAGGAACGATTAGGTGGGCCTTGTGGGGTATAAGATATAGGTAAAACAATAACTACACTGCGGTTTATATTATCTTTGAAGACAAAAAGAAAAAGTAAATTTGGCCATTTTGACCTCCGAGGTGGTAAGCTGTTTTTCAGGTGAAAGTTTCTTGTCTACTGTTCCTAATTCAATTTTGACAATCCCCTGTAAGGTATCAGGAATTTGTTTCCCGCGGACGACTGCCTCCAAAATAACTGATTTTGTATCAGGACGAGCTTTCGGAAATAATTTCTCATAGATTTTCTTTTCTGGAAAATTACCAATATCATAGATAGTAAAGTCAGGCGCAAATGGTTTTGAGGAGGATGCGTTTATCACTTCGTTATAAAGTTTATTTTCAAAGGACACTTTTATTTCCCCGAGTACTGCAGGGATTGCTACTTCGGGGGCATTCTCTACTAGCCAAACGAACTTTACACCGTCTTGAGATAATCCGTCGTCTGTTTTACGCTCCGATTCAGAGATTCGTTTCGCGTTCAGGAAAGTAACCTTTATTTCATTGAGAATTTGGCTCTCACCAGGACTTGAAATCTTTCGGTCAGCATTTCCAAAGACCGTGCCGACACAAAGAAAGAGAAAAAACACGATCTGGGAATGTTGTTTCAACGATTTCATAAGGATGGTCTTTTGATGCTCTCTATATGGTCTGGTAAATTTCTGCGCCTTTTTGTTTAAACTCTTCGCTTTTCTTTTTCAGCCCTTCTTCAATAGCCACTTCTTCTTTAAGACCTTGTTCGGCAGCGAACTTACGCACATCCTCGGTGATTTTCATCGAACAAAAATGAGGACCGCACATACTGCAAAAGTGAGCGCTTTTGGCGCCTTCTTGCGGCAATGTTTCATCATGATATTCACGAGCTGTTTCTGGATCGAGTGATAAATTAAATTGATCTTCCCAACGAAATTCAAAACGCGCTTTACTTAAAGCATTGTCGCGATATTGAGCGGCTGGATACCCTTTTGCTAAATCGGCAGCGTGAGCAGCAATTTTATAGGCAATGACTCCATCCTTAACATCTTTTTTATTCGGTAATCCTAAATGTTCTTTTGGGGTTACGTAGCAAAGCATCGCACAACCATACCAGCCAATCATAGCAGCACCGATACCGCTGGTAAGATGATCATAACCCGGTGCGATATCTGTAGTAAGAGGTCCGAGAGTATAAAAGGGCGCTTCATGGCAATATTGAAGCTGAAGATCCATATTTTCCTTAATCAAATGCATAGGAACATGGCCGGGACCTTCAATCATCACTTGGCAATCCATTTCCCAAGCGATTTTGGTAAGTTCGCCTAAGGTTTCTAATTCAGCAAACTGGGCTTCGTCGTTAGCATCGGCATTAGCGCCTGGACGTAAGCCATCACCCAAACTAAAGCTAACATCATAGGCACGCATGATTTCGCAAATCTCACGGAAATATGTATAAAGAAAGCTCTCCTTGTGATGAGCTAAACACCATTTAGCCATGATAGAACCGCCCCGACTAACGATCCCACAGGCGCGTTGTGCAGTTAAGGGAATATATCGCAAAAGAACACCGGCATGGATTGTAAAATAATCTACGCCTTGCTCCGCTTGTTCAAGGAGTGTATCACGATAAATCTCCCATGTAAGTTCTTCAGCTTTCCCGCCCACTTTTTCGAGTGCTTGATAGATTGGAACGGTACCGATTGGAACAGGAGAATTGCGTAAAATCCACTCACGGGTTTCGTGAATATTTTTACCCGTGGAAAGATCCATCACTGTATCAGCGCCCCACTTTGTGGCCCAACGCATTTTTTCGACCTCTTCTTCAATACTGGAAGCTACTGCCGAATTGCCGATATTGGCATTAATTTTAACCAGAAAATTACGACCAATAATCATTGGCTCGCTTTCTGGATGATTAATATTTACGGGAATGATGGCACGACCACGGGCAACTTCATCTCGAACAAATTCTGGAGTAACAAATTCTGGAATGTTTGCATTCCAGTTTTGCCCTGGATGTTGATGGTTTATAGAGTTCGTAGTGCCTGTTTGTGCATGGGTTCGGATTCCATGGTTTATTTTGCTTTGTCGGTAATAAGTTTCTAAAGCTGTTTCACGGCCAAGATTTTCGCGTATAGCAATAAATTCCATTTCCGGAGTAATGATCCCGCGCCGTGCATAGGCAATCTGTGTAACTGCTTTCCCTTTTTGAGCACGTAAAGGTTTACGTTTTAAACCTGGGAAAAATTGTGAAGACCCTTTGGATTGTCCATTGCTTGCATGTGCTACATGATTTTTATTGAGGTGCCCGTTGTCTTCAGGTTTTACTCCGCGTCCATTATACTCTTCCACATCCCCACGCGTTAAAATCCATGATTGCCGCAAAGATGGCAATCCTTGCTTTGTATCGCATTTTACACCGGGATCCCCCCATGGACCTGAACAATCATAAACATGAACAGGTTCATTAACTTCAATCTTACCATTAAAATCTTTGGTGGGTGCTTGAGTGATTTCACGTAACGGTATACGAAGATCGGGATAAAGTTTGCCTTTGATATAAACCTTTTTGCTATTTGGCAATGCCTCCGTGCTTTGGGGTTCAATGGTATTAGTAGAAGCAATCATAGTTAAAATTAGGTTATAGTTTTTGGATTCATTTCTTAAAAATTCCTTAAAACAAAAAAGCCATCCCAATGGAATGGCTTTAGAGTTTATTACTCCCTTCGTCGGTATTACCCGTATCAGGTTGTAAGGGTCGGCCGAAATTAATCGGCCCTCTCAGCTCATCACTAGCTTTTGGGCTCCCCTGTATCTTAATTTAATCTACAAAGAACAAATTGAAAATCCTAAGCATCGAACGAAGTGCCGCAGCCGCATGTTTGTTTGGCTTTTGGATTGTGAATCTTAAAACCTCTATCAGTAAGTCCATCTGTATAATCAATCGTTGAATCATCGATTAAAACTAAACTTGCAGAATCAATAAAGAGGTCTACATCGTGTTCATGGAAGATCTGGTCGCCTTCTTTGCGCGAGTCAAAAGCTAGGGTGTATTGCCTCCCTGAACATCCTCCATCCTCAATGGTAATTCTTAAGCCTCCATTGGGTAAAGGAGGTTTTTTTTCAGAAAGCATCATTTTAATCTGTGATGCGGCATTTGGCGTAACGTGAAGCATAGATTTTTTTGGCTCTCACTTAAAACAGTAACCGTTCTCGATCATTTGTCAATCTAACGGTGAGGCCATCAAAGCTTGGGTAGTTTTCGCTTTGTGTTTCATCCTCGCTTTGCCAAGGGATTTTTGCTTTAGCATCGTCATTAGGTTTATGCGTATTCTTATTGCCACGGTTACTGCGGGTGCCGGTCATCTGCAGGCTGCTACTGCTATCGAAGAGGCGTGGCGTGCCTTTCGACCAAGAGATACACTAGAACGTTTAGATGTGTTGGATTTTACTCCGCGATTTTACAAAAAGGCTTATGCAGAAGGCTACATTAAGCTGATAGAACATGCACCGGAACTTTACGCCCTATTTTTTAAAAAAACGGATAATCCTGCTCTTATCCGAAAACTTACTCGTTTAAGAAGAGCTCTTTCTCGTTTCAGCACCAAGAGCTTTGTTCGTTATCTTCAACGGTTTAAGCCAGATGTTGTTATTTGTCCGCATTTTTTACCTTTGGAAATCTTAGGCAGTCTCAAGGCTAAAGCTAAAAGCCCTTTTCATCCACTTATTGTTTGTGTAGTTACTGATTTCGAGGCTCATGCTCTTTGGATGGAGCCTTGTGTGGATCTTTACTGTGTAGCAGCTGAAGAAACCAAAGGGCGTTTAGTAGCTCGGGGTGCTTCGAGTAATCATATAGCAGTTACTGGCATTCCTGTTTCAGCCAGATTTTCAGCTAAGCTGAATGTGCGAGGTATTCGTAAGCATTATGGATTAAGAGATGATTTGCCTACACTTCTTGTACTTGGAGGAGGTTTTGGGATGGGTCCTGTAGAAAAGATTTTAAATGAGCTTAATAAACTCGAATTAGCGGTTCAAATCATGGTTGTTGCTGGACGAAACGAAAAATTAAAGCGCAACCTTGCAGCCCAAGATTGGCAACATCCTACGCGTATCCTTGGTTTTGTGAATAACATGCACGAGCTAATGGCTCTTGCAGATCTTATTATTACAAAACCAGGTGGCCTTACTACTTCCGAAGCGCTTGCTCTAGGCAAGCCTCTTTTCATTCTTAATCCTATCCCTGGCCAGGAAGCTGCAAATAGCGATTTTCTTCTTGAAAGGGGAGCTGCGATCAAAGCAAATTGTATTGAAGACCTTCCTTTTCGTTTGAGCCAACTTTTAAATTCTAAAAAGTTAAGCCGCATGGCGCGTGCTGCTAAAAGTTTGGGACATCCATATGCCGCTCGAGATATCTGCGCGAAAATTTTCTCGCTTATAAAAAATCGTACCTGATTTTTATTTAAATTGGATTAAATCGATGAAAGGGCAAACCGCTTTAGTGCTTGGGGTTACTGGTTTTGTAGGCGGAGCATTGGCAAAATCATTAGTTGAAGATGGTTGGAAGGTTTTTGGAGCGGCACGATTGCGTGACGATGCTAAACGGCATGGCCTAGAATCGATGGGAATTAAACTATTTCCATTTGATATTACTCGTGATGATCCTTCTAAGCTTCCTGATGTAGATGTCCTTTTCTTGGAAATTTGGGATCCAAGTCGACCGGACCTAGTTTGGCCAATTAATTTTTATGGAGTGGGCCGTGTGGTGGAGCGATACACTGGCAAAGCAAAAATTATCAATGGTTGTACCATTAACGTTTATGGCGATTCGCCAGATCCATCTTCTGAAGAAACTCCATGTCGGCCAACAAGTGATTATGGACGGAGCCGTTATGCGCAAGAAAGATTAATTGATT
>CAZNSF010000052.1:0-3616 GCA_964575565.1 uncultured Verrucomicrobiota bacterium
AAATGTACGCAATAGATCATTCTGGTAAGTTTCCAAAAAGTTTTGTAGACTTATTTCCTGGCAATTATATTGGTTCTGATCATCAAGTATTCCTCTGCCCCTCCGATACCAACGCGATAACAACCATCACGGCTGAAAATGTAGATCAAGTATCCTCCTACATGCTCTTTGCTGCGGATATGAAAGATTCTGTTGATCCCAGTACTCCGCTTATCATTGAGAAGAAGGGGCATCATGGGAAGGGGGCTGTATTGCTTTTGTCGGAGGGTCTGCTCGTTTTGTTGAAGATATAGATGAATATCTTGAAAAGTATAAAAAAACTGTTTCGGAATAAGAAAATCACTAAGAGCAAAAAGATTCCCTCACGCAAGAGGGCGTAGAGAAGATCACTTTAAAATTGCCTGGCGAGCCGCCAAACAGAACACGCGAGCCGCGTGCGGTCTCCATCAAAATTTAGATTGAAAAGTATCCCATAGAAAGTGCACTTTTAAAGGTATGACACCTAGGAAGCGCCGCAAGCTTTTTCGTGTAGTCCTTATTTTGGTCTTTGTGGTTGTTACCACCCTTGCTAGCCGACTTTTGTTTTTTCATGAGAGTCTTCCTGCTCTGATTTTAGGTCGAAAGCCCGGTAGCGCCGATTCCGGTACTGCTTTGGTTCGTCAAACACTAGCAGCAAAAAAGAAAACGTCTTCTTCTTCATCTAAAAAAAACGACGAAGAGTCTCTAGAAGCTAAATCGCCTCTTAAACTAAAATTCGATACGCTTGGTAAATGGCAATATATTGAGGGGAAAACATCTATTCCAGAGAACGTCAAGCAACTTGATGGCAAATGGGTTGAGCTTACCGGTTTTATGATGCCAATTAATGAGAGCGAACATATTACACGGTTTATCCTTATTCAATCTTTATGGGGCTGCTGCTTTGGTCAAACACCGGCGGTAAACCATATTGTTCTTGTCGAAATGAAATCTGGCAAGACAGTAGACTTCTATCCTGACCCAGTGAGAGTGATTGGCAAACTTTCGGTAGGCGAAATACGAGAGGAAGGAACCCTTGTTAGCATTTATCGTGTGGAAGGCGATCAAGTTGTGGTGCGGTAAAGTTGTGTTTGTTTAATGGCGCGCCATCGAACTTTTAGAAAAGAAAAGAGATTGCTTCGCTTTGCTCGCAATGACAATACTAATGAGATTTTCTCCCTGTGCCACACTTGATTCGCCTCAAATTCATTCCGCTGGTTCTTATCGCGATAGGTCTTTATGTGTATCAGAATAGTTTAGATGGGCCGTTTATTTTCGATGATCTAGCTTCGATTCGCGATAATTCATCGATTCAACATCTTTGGCAGGCTTGGGATGTAATGTCGATACCATCCAAAAGTGCCGTAGCCGGCCGGCCAGTTACGAATCTATCGCTTGCAATCAGTTACGCCATGAGCGGACCCCATGTCTGGAGCTATCATGTATTTAATTTAGGTATCCATATTTTAGCAGCTCTTACGCTTTATGGTGTTATTCGACGAACATTGGGCCAAATTTTTCAGAACAACCATCTCCTCGCATTTGTTATCGCGCTTTTTTGGATGATTCATCCTTTGCAGACGGAGAGTGTGGATTATATCATTCAACGCACAGAACTACTGATGGGATTCTTTTTTTTGTTAACCTTATATTGTTTCATCCGCAGTATTCACTCACCGAGATATTACTATTGGTATATCGCCGTGCTGGTCTCGTGTGTATTGGGCATGGGCAGCAAAGAAACGATGGTAGTGGCACCCTTACTTATATTGCTTTATGATCGAATATTTATATCCCAATCGTTTCGAGAAGCGTGGAAGCAACGTCGCAAACTCTATATCGGTTTAGCAGCGACTTGGGTTATTTTATTTTTCTTTGTGATAAATGGTCAGGCCCGTACCGGCGTGGCAGGCCTTGCCTTTAAGAGTTTAACCCCTTGGGATTATGCAAAGGCTCAATCTGGAATCATCCTTCATTATCTAAAGCTTACTTTTTGGCCACAACCACTTATTTTGGATTATTATGATTGGCCGATATCGCAGGCAATACCTTCGGCACTCATTATCTTGGGATTATTGGGTGGAACGCTTTGGGCGCTTTACCGCTACAAGTGGCTTGGCTTTTTAGGTGCGTGGTTTTTTTTAACATTGGCGCCTACTTCCAGTTTCTTGCCGATCACCACAGAAATTGCTGCGGAGCGCCGGATGTATCTTCCATTGGCAGCAGTCATTGCATGGGCAGTAGTAAGTGGGAATATCATTTTTAATCGATTTTCTTTAAATCGAAACCATTCTTCATATTATTTAAAAACCGGTTTTGTAGTGATTATTGCAGTAGTGCTGGGTTCGGCAACGATTCGGCGTAATAAGGATTACCAAAGCGCGGTTTTAATCTGGCAAGATGTTGTTGATAAACGGCCCGGCAATGCTCGTGCGCATCATAATTTAGGATATGCTTTAGCTAATGAAGGAAAGCTCGAAGATGGCATTATCCATTATCGGCAAGCGCTGCGCATCAAGCCTGATTACGCAAAGGTATACTATAATTTAGGAATAACTCTGGAGGTTCAGGGAAAAACTGAAGAGGCAATTACTAGTTATAAGAAAGCCTTACAGATGGAGCCGAATGATGCAACGGCACATTACCATTTAGGAAATGCTTTAGCAGTCCAAACGCGATTCGAAGAAGCTATGGGGTGTTATTATAAAGCTATCTCTCTTAAGCCGGAATATGCAGAGGCATATCATCATTTGGGAATTGTTCTTTATAACCAGGAACGAATCAAAGAGGCGATTCGATATTATCAAAAAGCTATTGAGCTAAAACCTAATTATCAAGATGCCCACTATAACCTTGGAATTGCTTTAGCGAAAGGCGGCCAGTTTAAAGATGCTCTACTCCATCTTCGTAAAGCGCGGCAAATTGAGGTGCAGGTAAAAGGAAAGTGACCCCTCCTAAGGCCTCCCCTTAGTGAAATACCCCGTGCTTCCGCACGGGGCTTCTTATGAAAAAGAAAACATTTATATCACTGCGCCGAAGCCCGCCTTCGTTCCGCAGTTGCGGAACTTCGGCGAGGCTCGTCCCTCGCCATTCATCCCCGCGCTCTCTCGCGGGGGCTTTCTGGCGAAGGCGAGTAAAGGGAGTAATGGTGGGGTGAATGTGCCTAAAATTATTGATAGCAGATATTATGTTAACCCAAATGGGATTAAGGCTTTGCGCAAGCTTACTTCATTTTCATAATGGATAGCTTGGATCCCAAGATTTCTAGCAACAAGGACATTCTCTAATCGATCATCGATGAATATTGTACTTTTGGTTTCAAGCAGATATCGCTTTAGGAGAATTTGGTAAATAGCTTCTTCTGGTTTGAGATAACCTTCGCGGCAAGAATAAACTCCACCCTCGAAAATTCTAAAAAAATCATACTGCTTTGTAAAAAACTCGATATGCAATTCGCAGGTGTTGGAGAGAAAATAAAGCGGCATGCCAGCCTCTTTCCACCTTTTAGCGCGTTCGATCATCGGCAGATTAGGTATAAAAATATCTGACCATGCATCCATGATTTCTTGGGGCGCTCCATGGAATCCGATAAGGCTTG
>CAZNSF010000053.1:0-14882 GCA_964575565.1 uncultured Verrucomicrobiota bacterium
TTATTCTACTGTATCGCAACTAGGTTACATGATGATGGGGCTTGGAGTAGGCGGCAGTGTGGTGGCAGGGCTTTTCCATCTTTTTACACACGCTTTTTTTAAAGCGCTTCTCTTTCTCGGAGCAGGATCAATTATCCATGCATGCCATCACCAACAAGATATTCGGAAGATGGGCGGGTTAAAAGATAAGATGCCATGGACTTTCCGGTGCTATGCCATTGGCGCTTTAGCGTTGGCCGGTCTACCGCCGCTTGCCGGGTTTTTTAGTAAAGATGATTTACTCTTAAGCGCTTACCATTTTGAGGGCGGCGGCCTGCCTCCGTGGGCTACCAGTATCCCTTTTTGGTTTGGAATGATCGGTGCATTTCTTACTGCGTTTTATATGACGCGCCAGATAAAATACGTTTTTTTTGGCAAGGCGCGCAGCGAAGAGGTGGCGCATGCCCATGAATCAGCCGGCTGGATTGTTTTGCCATTGGTGGTGCTTGGATTTTTATCGGTGGTTGTTGGATTTTTGGGATTTCCCGGTCACAACTTTTTTCACCATTTCTTAGCGCCCGATTTTCATCCTCATGAATTTAGTCGGTTGATCATGATTGGTAGTACAGTGGCGATCATTCTTGCTATTGCGATTGCATGGTTCAAATATCACGGCTCTGTATTAGAAGCCGGAGCAACAGATCCTTTCGAAAAATATTTTCCGAGAGTTTTCCAATGTTTAAATCGTAAATATTATGTGGATGAATTTTATGAGAAAACTTTTATTGCACTAACCCACAACTTTGCGCGGTTAGTCTCTGAGTTCGATCGTTATGTATTAAATGGAATCGTATGGGTTATGACTGGCGGCGTTCATCTTCTTTCATTATTCAGTCAAGCCCTTGACGATTACGCCATTAATAAAGGATTTGATGGAAGTTGCTCGAAGTTAAAAGAAGCTTCCCGCTTAAATCGTTGGATTCAAAAAGGTCTTGCCCAACATCATCTTAAAATTACTAGCATTGGTATTGTGCTTCTTTTCCTTTTAGCAATCTTTTTAAGAGGGCGATAAAGATTTTATGAACGAACTTTTACAATCTTTACGTAACTACGATATTCTCACGGTAATTACCTTTTTGCCATGTGTAGGCGCATTGATTTTACTATTTCTACCTCGTTCAGCCGAAAAACGGATTTTTTATTGGGGTGCTTTTCTTACGAGTTTATCGCCATTGCCATTAGTGCTTAAGATATTGTGGCTCTTTAATCCTTCGCAGCCGAATCAATTCGATCATAAGACAAAATGGATTCCGTCGCTAGGCGTGGATTATTTTGTGGGGATTGATGGATTAAGTATCGCGATGGTTCTTTTGGTTTCGATTATTACACCGTTAACGATTCTCGGTGCTTGTAAATGGATTGATTCAGCAAGGGTTAATGAAGTTGGCATGAAGCCTTTTTTTGCCCTTATTCTTCTTGAACAAACCGGTCTTTACGGCGCTTTTACAGCTCTCAACTTTTTCCATTGGTTCATTTTTTGGGAGGTGTCGCTCGTGCCCATGTTTTTCTTGATCAAACTTTATGGTCACCAAGATCGTACCCATGCAGCCTATCAATTTTTTATTTATACTTTTGTGGGAAGTGTAGCGATGTTGATTGGAATGCAATTTATTTATCTTGCTACAGGCACATGGGATTTTATGGAGCTCGCTGCCAAAGGACGTACCGTGCTTGAAGGAACAACTGACACTCAATTAAACCATGATATTAAAACTTTTGCAGGTTCACTTGGGATTCCGTTTCTAAAAGAGCATGCAGTTACTTTTATCTTCCTTTTAGTATTCTTTGGCTTTGCGGTGAAAGTGCCCTTGTGGCCATTTCATACATGGTTACCGGTTACCTATACCGAGGCGCCGACTGCTGGCTCGATGTTATTAACAGGGTTAATGTCGAAGATGGGTGTTTACGGTTTCTTAAGAATCATTTTACCGATCTTTGGCGGTCCTTTAAGCGAGTATGCCAATATCTTAATGTTGCTTGCTCTAGCCACCATCTTATTTGGCGCGCTAGCAGCTTTAGTGCAACAAGATCTTAAGAGAGTGATCGCCTATTCAAGCGTAAGCCATCTTGGTTATTGTCTCCTAGGTATCTTTGCTGTTGCTTCTTCGACAAGTGCTGAATCCCACGCTTCCTTCAACGACCGTGCTCTAGTACTTAATGGCGTAATTGTACAAATGTTTGCGCATGGTTTAAGCGCAGCAGGACTTTTCTATTTTATTGGACTCATCGAAGAACGCACACAAACACGGCAAATTACAGATCTAGGCGGTTTACGCAAAACAGTGCCGGTGATGTGCGGGCTGATGGGGATTATACTCTTTGCTTCGCTTGGATTGCCTGGGTTAGCCGGGTTTGTGGGTGAGTTTATGATTTTTCGGGGAGCATTTCCATTGGCCATGGGGATTACTTGTGTTGCAGCAATTGGTTTTTTATTGACTGCGCTTTATTTATTGCGCGTGATCGGCAATGTTTTTTTTGGGCCCCAGGAAGAGCGATGGAATAGTATGCCAGATTTAAGTTTCGTTGAAAAGGTTGTGTCAGTTGTTTTAGTAGCCTTGCTTTTTGGAGTTGGATTAGTGCCTGCCTCTTTAATTAATCTTTCCAATTCCGCCGTGGTACTTCTGGTAAAGACTTTTTCTTAGGCTGTTTGTTGAGTAAAAAAGTAGGTACTTATGAAAACCATATTATACACCACCAGAAAATATGCCTTTCAATTTGACATCCATCGTTCATTTAACCATAAAGCTACTTGAAATATCGGAAAACATGGAAAGCCGATTGATTAATAATGGCATCCTTATGAATCCTTTAAGATGGCTCAAAAATCTGTGGATTGTTCCAACGGATCCTCGTTTAATTAAGATGGGAGAAGACTGGGCGAAGCAACACTTCCCTCAGAGTTCTCAAGCCGTAGCCTCTAAAGTGATCTCTACCATTGCCGAAATGCTTGGCGTTTCTATTACACAGTTGATTCCTACAGCACGATTCGTTGAAGATTTAAAAGTAGATGATGTATGCAATGCTGCAGAGCTTATCATGGCAATTGAAGAGAATTTTGGAGTTTCTATTCCTGATCAAGATGCTGAACGGATTTTAACTGTAGCAGATTTAGTTCATTACATTGAGAAACGGACATACCAGGTCGTTACAACTAATTCGCGCCTCGGTGCAAATAGCTAAGCTTTGCCGTTGGTAAAAATACTGTTCCGATATCACCCTTCCCGATATCGTTGCGCGATAGGGATCCTTCGTCCAATTCCAAAAGCTTTGCTGGTTACTTTAAGACCCGGCGGGGCTTGACGCCGCTTGTATTCATTTCGATCAATTTTTCGAATAAGATCTCGGACAAGCTTTGCATCAAAACCTTTCTCGATGATTTCGTGAGCTGACTCGTGATGCTCCACATAAGCTGTAAGAATTTGATCCAAAATCTCGTAGGGCGGTAACGTATCTTGATCGGTTTGGTTAGGCCGAAGTTCTGCTGAAGGCGGTTTGGTAATGGAATTTTCCGGGATTACCTTGGATGGCAGTTTTGTTATTTCAGGATGAGTATTAATCCATTGGGAAAGTTCGTAAACTTGCATCTTCGATAAATCGGAAATAACCGCTAATCCTCCACACATATCGCCATAGATGGTGCAATATCCAGTGGCTAATTCACTTTTATTGCCTGTGGTAATGAGGAGCGACCCGAATTTATTGGATAATGCCATAAGGGTTACACCGCGAATTCGTGATTGAAGATTTTCTTCGGTAGTATCTTCCAGTTTGTCTGCAAAAATAGGTGCCAACGCTGCTCGAAAACTTTCTACTTGCGGCTGGATGGGAATAGTTTCGAAACGAATCCCAAGATTTTTAGCAAGTATTCGAGCATCCGCCACACTACCTTCCGAAGAAAAACGTGATGGCATCGCCACACCAAGCACATTTTCTTTGCCGAGCGCAGCTACCGCAATACAAGCTGTAAGAGCCGAATCAATGCCGCCGGAAAGGCCGAGCACAACCGATTTAAAACCGCATTTTTGAACGTAATCGCGTAAACCAAGGATTAATGCGAAAAAAAGATTTTGGAGAGCGTTTGCGGTTCGCAGCTTGCAGCTTGCAGCTTTTGAGAAATTCACCATCACTAAATCTTCCTGAAAAGCCTTTCCTTGAGCAATCAAGTTTCCATCACTATTAAATGCTAAACTATTGCCATCAAAAATTAATTCGTCGTTGCCGCCCACCGCATTGCAGTAAGCAATCGCTAAGTGATCATTGCGAGCAATGGTTGCCAGCATTTTACCTCTCGTTTCTTCTTTCCCAAGATGCCAGGGCGAAGAGGAAATATTGATAATTACTTTGGCTCCTTGCGCCTTCAGTTCTTTGATGGGATCGTGACGATAAAGGCGTGATGGCCAAAAGTCTTCGTCGTTCCAAATATCTTCACAAATGGTAACGCCAACCAACTCATTAGCTAAACGAATGGCCTTGCTTGATTCGGCCGGTGCGAAATAACGATCTTCATCAAAGACATCATAAGTCGGCAAAAGCGTTTTATGGATTCGATGGATGACCTTTCCGGATTCAATCACTGCCGCAGAATTTCGGAGCGGACGGCCTGTGCCGGAATTACGATCTACATAACCGACAATGGCGGAGGGGCCTTGAATTTGTGAGGCTAGTTTTTCGAGCGCCGAAAGATTATCGCTGATAAACGAAGATTTTAAGAGAAGATCGCGTGGGGGGTAGCCGCAAATGGCAAGTTCAGGGAAAAGGACTAGATCAACTTTGCTCTCTTTTGCCTGGCGATAAAAATCTAAAATATGCGCTGTATTGGATGTAAAATCGCCGATGATGGTATTGATTTGTCCAAGAGCAATTTTCATAGTTCCACACTATCATGCAAGGAAGGGACAATCACTTCTGAATGAGGATAATTTTCCCGGAGTGTTTTGGCAAACGCCTCTGCCTGGTCTTCTTGTCCATGGGTAACAAGAATTTTTCGCATAGGGCCTGTACTTTTAGCCATCAGACCCAAAAGTTCATTGCGATCCGCGTGGGCGCTAAAGGCATCCATGGTTTCAATGTGAGCCTTGACCTCATGTTTTTCTCCAAAAATACTAACGGTTGGTTGTCGTTCAACAAGAGCGTGACCCAGTGTATTTGGCGCGCAAAATCCAACCATGAGAATGGTATTGCGTTCATCGCCGATGTTATTACGAAGGTGATGGCGAATTCGGCCGGCTTCGCACATGCCGGAGGCAGCAATGATAATACATGGCTCATGGCGATTGTTTAACGCTTTGGATTCATCCACGGAATGAATGTAAGTAAGGTTTTGTAAACTAAATGGATTTTCATGCTTACACAGCATCTGGTAAGTCGCGGCATTAAAACAATCTGGGTGGAGCCGAAATATTTCCGTAGCATTCACTGAAAGAGGGCTATCTACATAGATCGGAATTTTTGGGAGAGATTTTGTTTTAGTCAGCTGATGAAGCGAATAAACAAGTTGTTGAGTGCGACCTATTGAGAAGGATGGAATAATGATTTTCCCTTTTCGATCGAGGGCACGATTAATAATAGAGCAAAGTTTGGAATTAGCTTCCTCTTGGGGCTCATGCAATCGACCGCCGTAGGTGCTTTCGATGATTAAAATATCAGCATTTTCGAAAGGCGTAGGATCACGAAGGATATCGTTTTTACCGCGGCCAAGATCGCCGCTAAAAACCAAGCGGACCGCACGGTTATTTTCACGGAGATCAAATACCATTTCGGAGGAACCGAGAATATGACCGGCATCACGAAAGGTTACTTTAATTCCTTCGGTAACTTCAAAGGTGCGATCATAAGCGATCGAAGCAAGTTGGCGCGAAGCTTTCTGGGCATCTGCGATGGTATAGAGCGGTTCGGCGATAGGTTCATTTTTTTTGCCAAGTTTTTGGTTAAGACGGTTGATAAAGGCGCAGTCAGCTTCTTGAATGTGGGCGCTATCGTCTAACATGAGGGCAGCTAAATCTCGTGTGGCGTGGGTGCAAAAAATAGAGCCTTCGAAACCTTGACGTGTAAGATTTGGAATATTGCCACTATGATCAATATGCGCATGGGAAAGCAGCATGCAATCGATTTCTGAAGGTTTAAATGGGAACTGGCGGTTGCGTTCCATAGATTCTTTGCGTTTCCCCTGGAAGAAACCGCATTCGAATAGGACACGTTTATCGCCCACTTCTAGGAGATACATCGAACCGGTAGTTGTGCGAGCTGCACCATGGATTGTAAGTTTCATAAAGAATTAAAAGGGGTAAAAAAAACTGTATGCAGAGTTATTCTGCAAAATTTAAATATTGTGGATGCGTTATGTGCTTTAAAAACAATCTCTAACCTTCACGGATATGGGATAGCTTGGACAAATTGAACCCAAAAGAAAAGCTCGCAAGAGGCTTTTCTTCAAAAGCTTGATTAAAGCGAATGAGCCTTTATAGTTTCAGTTCTAACCATGCAACCGAAAATCACACTTGTTGGAGCTGGATCTGTTGTTTTTTCCAAAAGACTGATCAGCGATATCTTGCAATTTCCGGAGTTAGCGAAGAGCACGATCTCGTTAATGGATATCGATCCCCAACGGCTGAAAGTAGCCGAGATCATGACCCGCAAAATAGCCGTTGCCTTAAAAAATACCCAGGTTCGAATTGAAGCTACGCTTGATCAACGCCGGGCAATTCGTGATGCGAACTATGTGATTTGTACGATTCAAGTAGGTGGTTATAAACCAGCGACCGTTATTGATTTTGAGATTCCTCGTAAATACGGTGTCTTCCAGACCATCGGTGATACCTTAGGCGTAGGTGGAATGTTTCGAGCTTTGCGAACGATTCCTGTTATGAATTCGATTGCTCGAGACATCGCAGAAGTAGGGGCCAGGGGATGTCTTCTTTTAAACTATACCAATCCGATGGCCATGAACTGTTGGGGGGTGGCTAAGGGCGTTGGTATTCCGCATGTGGGTCTATGCCACTCCGTGCAGGCGACTTCTAAGAGGTTAGCTTTCTTTGCGGGGTTACCCTACGAAGAAGTTCGGTATTTAGCAGCGGGATTAAACCATATGGCGTTTTTCCTGAAGTTCGAATATCACGGGCAAGATGCTTATCCGCTTCTTTTTCGGGCGCTGGAAAGCGATCATTTTAAGAGAGATAAGGTTCGTTTTGAGATCATGCGGCGGACCGGTTATTTTGTCACTGAATCGAGCGAACACCAAAGCGAATATACTCCTTACTTTATTCATCATGGTGAAAAGGTGATCCAAGAATTTGATGTGCCAATCAATGAATATTTAAGACGATGCGAAGCGACCAATGCCACCTGGAAAGAAACGGAGGCCAAATTACTAGGCGGCGATGGAAGAATTGAAGTATATCCTCAATCACATGAGTACGGCTCTTACATTATCCATTCATGCGAAACAGATATCCCACGGGTGATTTACGGGAATGTACCCAATCGCGGGTTAATTAGTAATTTGCCTGCAGGCTGTTGTGTAGAAGTGCCGTGTTTAGTTAATGGACTTGGAATTCAACCAACTCGAATCGGCGATCTACCACCACAATTAGCAGCGATTTGTCGGACGAATGCGAATGTACAAGAGCTCACGGTAGAAGCTGCGTTAACTAAGAAGAGAGAGCATATTTATCATGCCTTAATGTTCGATCCACACACCGCTTCGGTACTTACATTGGATAAGATTTGGAAGATGTGCGATGAATTGATTGCAGCGCATCAAAAACATGGATTTTTGGGCGAATTTAGCCCGGTCATACGCAATACAGGCCGAGGCTTTGCTGGAGTTGGGGATCGGGTAATGATGCGATTAGAGGAAGTAAGCGGAAGTAGAAAGGGCGATAAATTAGGTCTGCGACTAAGGATAGAGAATCCCAGACAGAAGCCGGTAAACGTGGATGTAGAAATGAAAAGCGCTAAAAATCATTTCGAGATTTTGGGTAAGAAAAAGTTTTCGATTCGAGTGCCAGGTGGAAAGACAATTTATAAACCGGTGCTGGTCCGATGCAATTCTGAAACGGGTCGTGGCGGTAGAATTCAGCTCTCGACTCGGGTCCCCTATGTTTTTACCCAAGATTTTATCACGAGAGCGCGGCATCAACTAGCAGCTACTGCGGATCAACCTGCATCTTTTGATTTAGAGTTAGATGGCAATCCTGCGGTGGAAGGAAAGATTTCATCTACCGGCACTGCCATTAAAATTTGGATGCGAGTTTACGATTCCAAAATCGAACCGAAACAAAAAGCGATGTGGCATGGATCTTGTGTAGAACTATTCTTTGCCCAAGATAGTTCCTCACCGGTTCACCAATTTTTCTGTCTGCCACAAAAAAACAAAGTTACCCCCCGTATCGTTAAGATTAACCTTAACCGAGGTCCAAAACTAGAACCAAAGATTCCGGCTAAACAACGGCTTACAGCAAATTCTTATGAATTAAATTTAGAAATTCCTTATGCAGCGCTTCAATTCCGAAAACCTGTGGAAAGCTTTCTTTTTGATACAACGGCGAATCTGATGGCGCTTGGCGATGCCCATGGCGGAGGACGTGTTTTACTCTCCGGAAGTTATGAATCTTTTCGAACCTCCGATCATTACGCGGTTGTACAGTTAGCCTAGCTTCATAGAGTGGTTTGATTCGTTGATGATGGATTGGAGAAACAGATTTCTTATGTGAAAGCAAATTGAAACTGCAGGTATTATCAAATGATTATAAGTGCAATTCCCTCAAAATTATTAGTTGCGGGTGTCAGCGCTTTGCTTGTATTAGTTCTTACCTGCTATGCTCAAGACCGAGAACGCCTAGGTACCGTTGCACAAATCGAGCGACAATGGAGTAGTGGCAAAGTCGAAAGCAAAGGACAGGTAAAACTCACGACCTTTCCGTTGCGTGTGGAAGATATCGGCCACATTAACCCGATGGGCATGATGGCCAACGGTCACGTTACTCCGACAGACCACCTCTACCTCGTGGCGAAAGAATCACTGGATAAAAAGCATCTCTACGATGTGCTCGCGGTGGCGGATGGACGGATCGTTGTCATTCAGTGGCGACCCAACCCAACTGGTGGCCAGCCCGATCCAACGGTATTCGACCGTGCAGTGGATCTTAAAATAGTCATTGAACACACAACAACATGTTGGAGTTATGTGGATCACCTTGTTGCCATCGATCCGGTAATCCAGAAACAGGTCGGACAAGAGTTAAAGCCTGGACAACCCGTGTCAGTATGCATTCCAGTGAAGGCCAATCAAGTGATCGGCAAAGTACGGGGAGGCTTTACTTTCGATTTTTCGCTGATTGATAGTGCAGTTACACGCAAGGGCTTTGTAGTACCAGAGCAATTCATCACACGCGATCCGTGGAAACCGCACACTGTGGATCCATTCGACTATATTGACGAACCACTACGGAGCCAATTGCTCATTTTCAACCCACGCAAAACGCCACCGTTCGGGGGAAAGATCGATTACGATATCGATAGCCGTCTGGTGGGGAATTGGTACCTGGAAAATACAGGTGGCTATGCGGGACTTAACCGCCACTGGGACTATTGGGTAGGACATCTCACTATTGCATATCATCATCTGGATGCGGCGCAGATTATTATTTCTATTGGCGAGTGGGATGGGCGCGCGCAGCAATTTGGCGTGCGTGGCAATGCGCCAGATCCAGCGAGTATTAATAAAGCTAGTGGTCTTGTGAAATATAATCTTGTCACACCAAATGTGGATGCCCAAACCGGTAAATCTCTTACCAATTACCATGAACGGTTTTACGGCGTATTACTAGCGCAGCTTCTCGAAGATCGAAAATTGCGTATGGAGATATTTCATGGCAAAACCTCCGAAGAAGTTAAAGGCTTTAGTAATGCAGCGAGGGTTTATGAACGTTGAGTAGCGCCTCTCATAATAGCGTTAGTCTAACAATACTTCAGACCGTGTAAAAAGCTCATAAGGATTTTAAGAGAAAAACGTTTACGGCAATCGTCCGGAAAACTTTACGTGAATCAATAACCTCACTCCGTACTTAACACATCAATTTTCAATTGTCCCATCATTTGCAAGAGAGGAATGGTTAAGTCCATTTCTGGGCTAGCTTCTTGGAGGGATGATTTTGCAAAAGCGATATGACCTACATCAAATCCATTGAGCGCGGCATCCATGGTTACCCATTGATTTTCCCCTAGCCATGCCTCGGCCCACATATGGAATCCAAACATGCCGTTGCTCGACTTTCCTTGGCTTGAATAACCAACGGGTGCATAACCTAACCCCACCACGATTCTTGTTGGCAAGCCAATAGCTCTTCCCATGGCCGCGGCTAAAACTGCGTGTTCGGTACAATCGCCTTGCTGCGAGCGCGCTGTTTCTTCAGCCGAAGCAAAACCTACGCTTAAATCTTTTTTATAAATATATTGGCGCACAAAAGTTTCGATTTTTTTTGCAGCGCGCAGCGGATTTTTTTCTTCACCCACCGCTTTCCGAGCAAGTTCCTCGATAGCTTGGCTTTTAGCTTCCAAAAAAGGTGTGGCTTTTAAATATTCATCCAAATCTTTACTGGCAGCATGGGGTAGAGTCCATAGAATAGCAGATTCTTGGTAATGAGGCACGGTAACCGTTATTTCACTCGAATCATTTCCATTTTTTGTAACAATTTGTTCACCGCCAGACCAGAGCTTTAGAGGTTCATTTTTCGTAGTGGAAAGTCGAAAGGTTGCCTTGGAAAGTTTGGGCACATTTTTGAGTGGGCTTGTGGGCACAATCAAAGTTGTGGCAAGGAATTCCACGCTTTCGAGTTCCTTCATGGCCTCTTGGCGAGTTGTTCTAATCTGTTCCAAATCGCCAATCCCAGGAAATGGCATCAGAGAAGCTACTTCTTCGGAGTGATCATCTAGCCAAACAGTGACCTTAATGCCTGGCAAAACGCTCATTTCTGCGGTTGTATTCCAAAGCTCTAGTTTTTTACCAAGAACTTCCTTGGGTTCTTTACGATTGACATTCATTTTAACCGTAACAGGAGTTTGCGGAAAATCCGACATAAAAACTTTTAGTTCCATTTTTGCCCCCACTGCAAGAGGTAAGGTCCGAGCTTTTTGATCGGCTGCTCTTGGTCCAAGGGCTTCTTGCGGAAAAGGGTAGCGCTGTTCAATCCCGCGAGAAAGAATCACGAGTTCATTGCCAATATGATAACCGCGCACCGTAGAGTTCATACCCGCCCCTTGCACATTTTTTTCGAAACTAAGAACAGACCCTTGATCATTTTCAATGATTTTAGAGGAGGTGATCGTTAACAACTCTGTACCAAGCCGCTTAAACTTCATTCGTTCGTAGCTTTCTGTAATCCACTGGGTTCCTTGGTCAGTTACTCGTTTAGAGGAAATAGTATGGGTAAAACCAATTCGTTTGCCTTGCATCATCAGAATTCCCCAATCATCTTCTTCGGCTTGTGAAGAGGTATTTTGACCATTGGCTAATCCTGTAAAAAGGATGGCAAAGAATGCGAGAGTCCAATGGAGCCCCACGGGCAGGAGCCCGTGGCACTTTCGGTTTCGGCGGAACCTCGCCGAAGCTTCAGTCCTCCTTTGCCAAGGCTTCGGAGGACACCCGCCCAGCAAGTGTAAATACGCGTTCCTCCGCTGGCAGGAGCCTGTAGCCTCCTGCGAAGGCGGGTGAAATCGGTTCATGGAATTAAAAAAGCTCATATAGTAATCTATGCTAATTGATGGATCTTTAAGAAAATAACGGATGCGCAGTGCTAGAGACAACATCACCTACCAATATACGGTAGCTCGTCGTATCCTTACGACGAGAATATCATTTTTCGATAAATTTTTTTAATTCTTTACAGGAGGGGTTTTGGGAGAATCATTTGGAGCAGGCTTTTCGGTAAATTTCTCTAATTCATTTGGAGACAGAGGCTCCAAACCCTTTGAACCTTGCTTTTCGATAAACTTTTCGAAAGGTTTTGGATCAGGACTTTTTTCAGGTAATTTTGCCTCATTACCTGTTTGCTCCAAATTCTTTAAACTGTTACTACCGCTTCCCATCCAGAAGTCCGGTGCTACCGCATCGACAAAGAGTTTTTTTGTTTCTGGTGAAACATCAGCAAGAGTTTCCCCCACCACACCTAAAACATACCGATTCCCTGCACGATCCAAACCATCGGATTTTTCTAAATCAGAACCCGGGATAAAGAAACCGTTTAAAGACTCCCATTGGATAGGCGTGCCCTTTGAAATAGACTTCGTTTTTGCCCAACTTTCGATTACAATTCGTAATTCCTGTAAATCATTGCGTATTTGTTGGGCTGTTTCATCCCCGCTTTCGCCAGCAGAATCAGAGCCAAAAACATTTTGAGAAGCCATTGCAAGAGATCTAGCTTTTATAAATGAGGGAACTGCTATGCCGCCCGCCAAACCTAAAGTAAAACCGGTGGATAAAGCCAAATTGCCAACGCCAGAAATAGATTCTATTTCAAATGCTTGATCATCTATCTTTGAAATCAATACCCATGGTCCACAAGCCTCCGCAAAACTTAAAGAGTCTGGCATGGGGTGAGCTTCGAGAAATCCCTGTGCCCGTGGAATCATTCCACTATAACTTTCTAAAGCAGATTTCAAACCCCCATATGTTTTTTGCAAAAGTCGTGGTGTATGGGCGTACCAAAGCGAGGTGCTGCCAGCTTGACGACTCGTTGCAAGCGCTTTAAATTCTGGATCAGCCGACAAAGTATTCGTAGCAGATTTTGTAAGAATGCGGCGCGCGCCTGCTTCCGTTAAAAAAACACCAAAGAAACGGTCATTCAAAACTAAAGTAGGCGAGATTTGGGGCATCTCATGGAATGTGATAGTAACGAGTTGGTTTTGTTCAACTTTAGCCTCGGTAACATTAGCTTCAGCAAGAGAAACAGTTTTTACCAATTGAATAATCTTTTCTGCTGTCGGCTTAAAGTTGTTTCCTTGGGCAATTTCTAAAAACAAAGCTGCTTCCGGAATAACCGCTTGTGCAGGCCAATCTAATTGGAACGAAATCTCTGGACCCATAGCAGCTAAGATATTTTTCTTGAAATCAAGACCTGTGTTCGTAGAAACGAGCGCCTCTACTTGATCTAAAGCTTGCGCGAACATGGGGTTTGTGTCCTGATATATTTTGTGGCTATAATCAAAAGCTTTCTGCAAATCATAGTTTTGTGCTAAATAAATAAGCGTATCAGAACTTGTAAAAGTCAGGGTTTTATAAGCGCATGGCTTGTAGCCGGCACCCATATCGGGGCGTTTACCTTTAGGAGATAATATCACCCAACGATCGGAAAGATCAGGCCCCACAAAACTTATTCCCCAACCCGCTGCTTCGAACTGTTTGTAGCTCTCCGTCAATATTTTGGCGGTTTCCTCTTCCGGTATCTTATTAAAAACCGTGTTTATCATTTCCTCAAAATTAATAAAGAAAAGGGCGTCGGAATTAGGCCCTAATCGTTTTTGGATTTCCTGAAAAGAACGGTTCGATTGCAATGAAGTCGCCGAAAACTTTGGGTCTTGATAAGAGTCGATAAACGCTTCCAAAGCAGACTCGCTCATCGTGATAATCATCCATCCATCGACTTCAGCAAAACAGATTTTAGCAAGTAAAGGGACCACCTCCCACCATTGGTAAGAAATTTCCCCTTTTTTACTCTCGCCCGTTCTCGAAAGCGGCAATTTTTTGCGGTCAATAAAACTTTTAAGTTTCGAGGTAAGAGCCTTGGGATCACCTTTCCCCTCATTGGGTCGAATACCTAATACAATTTCGCAAGAAGGAATAGGAACTATGTTAACTTTGGTAACAGCCAAAAACGATTCACCGCTGGAATTTTTGGCAATTTCTGCAGCAAGAGCTTTTAATTCCGTTAAATCTTGGCTAGAGAGAAACTTATTTTCCATTGCACTAGTCGCAGAATTAGCAGCATCCGAAATCAATAAACTTAAAGCTTTTAATTCCTTACTCTCCAAAACCTCTTTAAGATGTGATTTCTGGTATTTCGCCAAGGTTGATGTTGCATTTGGGATAGTCGCATAGAAAAGGGTGTTTGATGGAAGATATTCGGTAATAGAGCGTTTAACAGGTTTTTTAAAACTCCACCAATAAACCCCGCCAATGATACCTAAGATGGCTATCCAAGAAAGGACTGCGACGATAAAATGACTTCTTTTCATAAGACTCGACCTATGCAAATTCCGCCTCTAGAGTAAAGGCAAAAGGAGCGATGCATTGGGAAAATGATGTCGAGACAATTTGCCACAGATGCACACGGATAAGACACAGAACCTGCCTATCCATATCTAGCCCATGAAACGCCTTTTGTATTTTGCCCTTGCTCTTATTGCGATCAACGCTCCGTTTCAGTCTTTCGCTGATGATACTTTAAAAGAAACATCGGATCTTTCTAACCGCCTTGCTACCATTGAGAAAACCATTGAAGAAAAACGTCGAGAGCTGCATATCCCCGGTCTATCGCTGGTGATTGTGAAGGATGATAAAGTTGTTTGTGCAAAGGGTTTTGGGGTGAAGAATGTGGAACATCAATCCCTTGTTACACCCGATACTCTTTTTGCAATCGGCTCTTGTACGAAAGGTTTTACGGCGATGATGGTAATGATGAGTGTGGATGAAGGAAAACTTTCCTTGGATGATTCGCCTAAGAAATTTTTACCGTATTTTAAACTTCAAGATCCAGAAGCCGACCAAAGAATTACGATTCGCGATATGCTGTGCCACAGGTCCGGTCTTGGCCGCACGGATTTATCTTGGGCTACTGGAATACTGAATC
>CAZNSF010000054.1:0-9709 GCA_964575565.1 uncultured Verrucomicrobiota bacterium
GATGGTCACTTATCAACCACGGGAGAGCTGAAAGTAGAAGTAAAACCGGCGGATGGACCCGGACCGGAAGTTGCTTTTCGTAAAACTTTTGAGAGCGGGAGTGAGGCTAATACCCAAGCTAATTTAGAGGTTTTTTTAAAGTCGCCTTCAACCAAAGAAGTGAGTGTGGATTATGAAGTGGTTGGAGGAACGGCTAAAGCCGGTATCGATTATGAGTTAGCCAATGGAAAACTCGCCATTCCGGCCGGAAAGACTTCGGCATCTATTCCTTTGGTCATCAAGAATGATCAAACCGATGAAGTAGATGAGACAGTGGAAGTGGTTTTAAGCAGTACTACCGAAGCTCATTTAGGATTTGATGCAATGACAACTTATACCATTACAGATGATGATCCATCTCCTCTCGTATCTTTTGAGGTACCCTCTTCAAGCGGAGACGAGTTAACGAATATAACGAGTCTTAAGGTAATATTAGATAAGCCATCCGAACAAGAGGTAACAGTCGATTATGCTATGAGCGGAGGAACGGCTACAGTTGGTAAGGATTATGAGTTAACCAATGGAAAGCTTAAGTTTAAGGCAGGTGAAACTGCGCAGACAATTCCTCTGGCCGTTCTTCTGGATGCGCTCAAGGAAGAGGATGAGACGATCATCGTAGCACTCAGTAATCCGGTCCAAGCTACTTTAGGTACCAACAAAGAACATACTTACACGATTAAGAATACTGAAGCGCCGAAGGTGGCATTTAGCCAGGCAGCTTCGCAAGGGAGTGAAGAGATTACTCCCGTGAATTTAACCGTTACTTTGAGCGCTGCTTCGACTCGAGCCATTACTGTGGATTATGCCGTAAAAGGAGGCACAACCGATGAAGGCGCAGATTACACGTTAAAGCCCGGAACATTGACCTTTAATCCGGGTGAAACTTCGAAGACCATTTCCGTGGATATCATGGATGATAAAAATGATGAACTGGATAAAGAAACGATAAAAATCGGTTTGAGCAATCCGACAAATGCTGTTTTAGGTGGAGCAGCGCTCTATACCTATACGATTGCCGATAATGATCCCTTGCCTGTGGTATCTTTCCAAAAAGCAACTTCCAAATTCAGGCCTCGAACAGAAGGCCCACAAGATAGAGTGTGGATCCAGCTTAATATTCCCACAGGTAAACGCGCAACGGTACAGTGTAAGATTACAGGGGGCACGGCGGAGCTGGGAGTGGATTACAATCATTACAACAATATCAGCTTCAGTGGTCTTGGAGAAAGTAGGACATCGCCCGAATTTCACCTTACAAAAGAAGCAAGAATCGGTAAGACCGTAGAATTCACCTTAACGGATCCAAAAGAGTGTGAGTTAGGAGCCGTTATAAAACATGTGGTTACCCTCGAATGAGCTATTCAATTAAAATTAGAAACCCTCGGTTGCGTGCTTAGCACTGCCAGTGCAGATACCAACGCAATCTTGCGATTAGAAATTAAAAAATATTGTTTCTTACTAACTAGCAAGTATGGCACTACAATGGTTTAAGAAAGTCAGGATGTCTTTTCAGGGATGGCTGTTGGGAATGATTTTTCTTCTTTTCTTAGGAGTTGGAATCCATGTCTTAAGCAGGGCCGAAGAGAATAAAAATCAAAAGCAATCTCAACTTTCTATTAAAGAGGTTAACGCGCATCGATTAAAGGGGTGGGTGCCTCTTGAAGCATCCTTGTTCAATGGTTTAGAGGCGGAAGAGATTTATGAAGTTTCCTTTCCAGTCAATGCCCACGGAGAGATGCTCTTTTCGATACGTAAAAAAGATAACAAGTATTTTATTGCGCGGTATAATGGCAAGAGTTGGTCTTATATTGATGCCGCCAATGCAACCGGCACTGTGACGGCGAAGATTAAGAAGACGGGGGAGGAAAAGACAATCACTTATCCAGTTCAACACATGACGATAGGACCCAAGGGGGTTGTTTATGCAGTAGGGCACCTCTCCGATGAAAAAAAACCAAAGCCTCGGTTATTTTCATCTGTAAATGGAGGACCACTCGAACCTATCCCACCCGGAGGGAAGAAGGGCTATCTGTACGTAACAAAAAATGATAGGTTTTATACAGCAGGAGGATGGGGTACCGGAATGCCTGTTTATGCCTCTAGTGATGGCAAAACTTTTGAGCAAACATCTCCTGCAGAAAAAATCCCAGGTCAAACAAAGCCGCCAGCGGCTTATGCATTTAACATGCATCCGGTGACCGGTGATCTTTATGTATCCGGCGAAGGAGATGGAGTTTGGAGTTCATCGGATGATGGCAAAACATGGAGACGACTGGATGTGCCTTCTTTTCATGGAGGAAATATGTTTGATCTCCAGTTTGATACGGAAGGCAATGTTCTTATTGCATCTTCATCTCATTCGGCTGGGATCCATTCCAACGGAATGTGGCGTTATAAAGACGGTAAATGGACACAAATTTTAAAAGGCGAGTTTCTTGGTGATGGGGTGTACTATATTTGCGCAGCATGCAATACAGGTGTGATTTACGCTGGCGCTTGGACGGGTATTTTTCAGTCGGCAGATAATGGCCAAACATGGGATACAACTTCCGTGGAGACGGGCATTCAGCGAAAAGAAATGGAGCTTTTCAAGGGTGTGTTAAAGGTTAACTTCTTACAGCTTGGACCGGATGGTTATCTTTATACACACGTAACTGGCGCTGAATCAGCCCTTTACCGTTCGACCACTCCGGTGATCAATCAACCTCCAATGATTACGACAGCGCCATGGGTAGAACCTAAAGATGTAAATCTATCTAAACCAACTACTGTCGATGTGGTTGCAAGTGATCTAGATCCAGTTCCGCTTATCTATACTTGGTCTAAAGTAAAAGGACCCGGTCGCATCACGTTTACTCCTAAAGGAGATAGACCGAGCGCTGCTGCAGCAGTTTTTAGCACACCCGGCATGTATACCTTAGGCATCAATGTTTCTGATGGTCAATTATCAACGAGTGAAGAGCTAAAAGTGGAAGTAAGGCCAGCGAATGGGCCTGGACCGGAAATCGCTTTCCATAAAACATCTGAAAGCGGGAGTGAGGCTAATACCAAAGTTAATTTAGAGGTTTTCTTGCATTCACCATCGAACAAAGAAGTAAGTGTGGATTATGAAGTGGTGGGAGGTACAGCTACAGCCGGTGTCGATTACGAGTTAGCCAATGGAAAACTCTTGTTTCCTCCTGGAAAGACTTCGATGACTATTCCTTTGGTTGTAAAGAATGATCAAACCGATGAAGTAGATGAGACAGTGGAAGTTGTTTTAAGCGGTGCCACCGGAGCTCATTTAGGGTTTGATTCGATGACAACTTATACCATTACAGATGATGATCCCCCTCCCATCGTATCTTTTGAGACACCGTTTTCGAGCGGGGATGAGTTAACGAATGTAACCCATCTTAAGGTGATCCTGGCTAAGTCATCAGAACAAGAGATAACAGTCGATTACGCTGTAAGTGGAGGAACGGCTACGGTTGGTAAAGATTATGAGTTAGCTAATGGAAAGCTTAAGTTTAAACCTGGTGAGATAGCACAAACAATTCCTCTTACCGTTCTTCTAGATGCACTCAAAGAAGAGGATGAGACGGTTATAGTAACACTAAGTAATCCGATCCAGGCTACTTTAGGTGCGAATAAAGAGCATACTTATACGATTAAGAATGTTGAGGCGCCGAAAGTAGCATTTAGCCAGGCGGCTTCTGAAGGGAGCGAAGAGATTACTCCCATGAATCTAACCGTTACTTTGAGCGCTGCTTCGACTCGAGCCATTACTGTGGATTATGCTGTAAAAGGAGGCACAACAGATGAAAATATAGATTACACGTTAAAGCCCGGAACATTGACTTTTAACCCTGGAGAAACTTCCAAGACCATTTCCATGGATATCCTTGATGATAAAAATGATGAACCAGATAAGGAAACGATAAAAATCGGTTTGAGCAATCCGACGAATGCTGTTTTAGAGGGAGCAGCGCTCTATACTTATACGATCATCGACAATGATCCATTGCCGAAGGTAACTTTTAAGGCGACTTCTTCCAAGGTTAACCCGAAAATAGAAGGCCCACAAGAGAGGGTATGGATTCTAATTAATATTCCCACGGGTAAACGCGCAACGGTACAGTGTAAGATTACAGGAGGCACGGCGGAGGAGTGGGTGGATTACAATCATTACGGTAATATTGGCTTCAGTGGTCTCGGAGAAGATAAGACATCGCCTGAATTTCATCTTCTACCGGGAGCAAGAAAGGGACAAACCGTAGAATTTACCTTAACGGATCCTAAAGAGTGTGAGTTAGGAGCCATTACAAAACATCTTTTTACGGTCGATTGAGCTATTCAGTTAAAAACCGCTAGGTCACGATAGCAACGCGGTCTTGCGATTAGAAATTAAAAAGTATTATCCTCTCGTTAACATTACAGTATTAACTAATAGGCATGACTTTCCAATGGCTTAAAAAAGTTGGGATGTCTTTTCGGAGATGGCTGTTGAGAATTAATTTTTTACTTTTATTAAGCGTTGGAATGTATGGTTTAAGAGGCGTCGAAGAGAATAAAGATCAACAGATACTTTCGGAAAATCAAAGGAAACCTCAACTCTCGATCAAGGAAGTTAACGCGCATCGATTAAAAGGGTGGGTGCCTCTTAACCCCTCACTGATAAATGGTTTAGAGGCGGATGAGATTTCTGACTTTTCCTTTCCAGTCAATGCCCCCGGAGAGATGCTGTTTGCGATACGTAAAGATAAAAACTATTTTATTGCCAGGTATAATGGCAAGAGCTGGTCTTATATTGATGCCAACAATGCAACTTGCACTGTGACGGCGAAGATTAAGAAGACGGGGGAGGAAAGGGAAATCACTTCTCCAGTTAAATACATGACAATAGGGCCCAAGGGAACCGTTTACGCATTAGGGACCCCCCCTAATGAGAAAAGCCCTCGGATATGTTTATCTGTAAATGGAGGTCCACTCGAATCTATTCCTGGAGGAAAAGGTCACCTGTACGTAACGAAAAACGATAAGTTCTATTCAGCAGGAGGGGGGGTGGGCACCGGAATGCTTGTTTATGTCTCCAGTGATGGCAAAACCTTTCAGCAAACAGATGGTAAAGCCTTTGAGCAAACATCACCTCCCGAAATTCTTCCGGGTCAGACAAAGACAGAAGAGGTAGCTTATGCATTTAAAACAAAGACAGGACAAGCGGTTTATACATTTAAAATACATCCGGTGACAGGTGATTTTTATGTAGGCACGGAGAGACAAGGAGTTTGGACTTCATCAAATGATGGGAAAACATGGAGACGGCTGGATATTCCTGAACTTCCTCTTGGAGGAGGCGTTATGTTCGACCTAGATTTTGATGCTGCAGGCAATGTTCTTATTGCATCTTCATCTCTTTCGTCTGGGGTCATTTGGCGTTATAAAGATGGTCAATGGACACAAATTTTAAAAGGCGAGTTTCTTGGTCAGGGAGTATACAATATCTGTGCAAACTGTAATACAGGTGTGATTTATGCCGGAGCTTGGACGGGTATCTTCCAGTCGACAGATAATGGCGAAACATGGGATACAACTTCTATTGAGGCGGGCATAAAACGAACGGCAGTTGCGAATGCGAATTTCAAGGGTTTAAAAGTTAACCTCTTAAGTCTTGGATCGGATGGCTATCTTTATACTGCGGTGATCGGTGCTGCCCCTAGCGGTGGTGCTGAAACAACCCTTTGGCGTTCGACCACTCCAGTTGTGAATCAACCGCCTACAATCACAACACCCGCATGGGTAGAACCTAAAGAGGTGAATATATCTAAACCAACTACCGTGGATGTAGTTGCCAGTGATCTAGATCCAGTTCCGCTCATCTATACTTGGTTAAAAGTAAGCGGTCCCGGTCGTGTAAGCTTTACTCCTAAAAAAGATGGACCGAGTGCTGCTGCTACAACCTTTAGCACACCCGGGATGTACACATTAGCCGTTAATATTTCCGATGGTCACTTATCAACCACCGGAGAACTAGAAGTGGAGGTAAAACCAGCGAGTGAACCCGGCCCAGAAGTTGCTTTTCGCAAAACACAATCGATGGGAAGGGAGGCTGATAACGAGGTTAACCTAGAGGTTTTTTTGAAGTCACCGTCGAGCAAGGAAGTAAGTGTAAATTATGAAGTAGTTGGAGGAACAGCCACTGCTGGTAAAGATTATGAGTTGGCAAATGGAAAACTTACTATTCCACCCGGAGAAACTTCAATGGCGATTCCTTTGGTGATCAAGAACGATCAAACCAATGAAGTGGATGAAACCGTAGAGGTAGTATTAGCGAGCGCTACCGAAGCTCATTTAGGTTTTAATGTAATGACAACCTATACAATTACCGATGATGACCCTCCTCCCCATGTATCTTTTGAAGCGACAGCTTCGGATGGGGATGAGTTAACGAAGTTAGTTAATCTAAAGGTGATTCTGGATAAGGCATCAGAACAAGAGGTAATGGTTGATTATGCTGCAACTGGAGGAACAGCAAACGGGGATGGAGTGGACTATACCTTTTCGAATGGAAAGCTTAAGTTTAAACCTGGTGAGATAGCACAAACAATTCCTCTTACGGTTGTCCTAGATGCATTGGAGGAAGAAGATGAAACAATCACCGTGACTTTACGTAAGCCAGTTTTAGCTAAGTTAGGTAAAAATAAAGTACATACATATACAATTAAGAACGTTGAGGTGCCAGCAATAGCATTTAGTCAAGTGGCTTCGCAAGGGAGTGAAGAGATTACTCCCGTGAATCTAACCGTTACTTTAAGCGCTGCTTCGACTCGGGTTATCACTGTGGATTATGCCACAAAAGGAGGTACAGCCACTAGCGAAGGCGAAGATTACACGTTAGATCCGGGAACCTTGACTTTTAATCCGGGTGAAACTTCCAAGACCATTTCCATACCGATCATGGATGATAAAAATGATGAGATGGATAAAGAAACGATAAAAATTGCTTTGAGTAATCCGACGAATGCTGTTTTAGGCCCAGCAGCGCTCTATATTTATACGATTATCGATAATGATCCACTGCCCACAGTATCTTTTAAAGCGGCCTCTTCCAAGGTCAACCCTCGAACAGAAGGCCCACAAGATAGGGTGTGGATCCTGATTAATCCTCCCACAGGTAAACGAGCAACGGTACAGTGTGCGATTACAGGGGGCACGGCCGAGGCGGGAGTGGATTATCAGCATTCTAACAATAGCAGTTTTTTTCGTGGTCTTGGAGAAAGTAAGATATCACCTGAATTTCATTTTCTGCCAACAGCAAGAAAGGGCCGAACAGTAGAATTTACCTTAACGGATCCAAAAGAGTGCGTGTTAGGGGAGCTTACAAAGCATGTCGTTACCGTTAAGTGATTAGCCTAAGATTTTTATTCTCCTTCGCTGCATACCCCGCTACTTGCAGCGGGGATGAAGACGATGGAAGAGCCCTGCATAGCTTTTCCGTCCTTCGTAGCCGAAAGTACTTTGCGGAGCAGGCAGCGAAGCAGGGTCTCTGGCTTCAGAGAATTCCGCTAAGATATTCTACAGCTTGCTACGGGGAGCTTCATTTTTTTAAAAATCTTGTAAAAATACACAAACAGTACTCTGCACAAGTCTCGAAGAAAAATTAGGTTATTCAAGGGGCTTCGGAATATGTCCTGATAAACGATCGGTCAAATAGGGCAAAAGTGGTTCGCAGCGCTTCTACGATGTTTGCATAATGGGGAGGACTGGTTCTTTTGCGGTTCTCTATGAGCCGGGTAAAAAAATGAAAAGAGCCATTGACGTCTGGAGATATTTTGGTATGTTTTGGGGTAGTTTGGTGTGAATAGGAATAAATCCCCATAATGAATATTGGTTCAAGATATTTTACAGGTGAATTTGAGCACACGATTGATTTAGTAAATCGACTGATCATTCCCGCGAAGTGGCGCACAGGAACCAGTGAAGAACTATTTGTGTTTGCTCGGGATGAAGGGCGTTTAGCGGCGTTGCCCAGATTCGAAGTCGAAAAAATGCTGCATGAAATTCATTCCGCCCCTGGCATTAGCGCCGGTGAAAAACGAAATCAAAGCCAAACCTTATTTTCAAGCGCTGTTCAACTGACATGTGATAAGCAAGGGCGCATCACTATGGACGCAAAACTAATGAAACACGCTGGCCTAAAAGACAAGATAGTATTGGTGGGAGGAGGAGAGCGTTTTGAAATGTGGAATCCTAAGGCGTGGAAACATAGAAAATCGGACCTTGCTAGTAAGAGGGATGCCACCATGGATCATTTTGGAATCTAAAATCTATTTTAAATTTTTTTATGAGCATGAAAATGAATTTTGGATTTTTTAAAAATGCAACCCAACAAACAGTGTTAGTTGCTCAAAAAGAGGAAAGCATTTCGAAATCTTCAACAGACTTATTAGAGATGCCGTGGAATTCAGATTCAGATGGAAAAGCAAAACATGTGGGGAGTAATGGTGTGATAAACCAGAGGCCGCATTCCACTGGGTTTGGGGCCGCTATCACCGTGGAAAATGCCAAGCGAATGCGAGCATTAAGATACAGAACTTCTCCTGCAAGATTTAAAAAACCCAATGAAAAACAATTGGAATTTCATTGGCAGTGAAGAGCGGAAGATTGCCGACAAGATTTTAGAGCATGTTCTTTGAAATGGAAGAAAAGGGATTTGTTTACCATCAGCCGGTCATGGTTCTGGAAGTGGTAAATATCCTGACAAAGGAAGGAACACGAGGTGGACTTTTTGTGGATGCCACGGTGGGTGGCGGTGGACACGCCGAGGCTCTTCTACAAAGTCGCTCGGATATAAGGTTGATATGTCTCGATCAGGATCTTGAGGCAGTTCAAACGGTTTCCAGAAGGCTGGAAACGTTTGGAGACCGGTTCAAAGTTATCCACGCAAACTTTAGAAGACTAGCAGAGTTTTTGTGTGGAGAACAGGTAGCTGGAGTGGTGATGGATTTAGGGATTTCTTCGTACCAATTGGGTTCTACTTCGGGACGTGGATTTAGTTTTCAGCATAATGAACCCCTGGATATGCGGATGGATCCACAAGGTACGCAGACAGCAGCCGAGATAGTAAATGAGTGGAGCGAGGAAGAGTTAGCTCGAATTTTTTGGGAATCCGGAGAGATGCGGTTTGCTAGGAGGATTGCCCGGTTGATGGTGGAAACAAGAAAATATCAGACTATTAGGACGACGATGGAACTTGCAGATCTGGTAATCCGAGCGGTGAAACATAAGGAGGGGAAGGGGCGGATCCATCCCGCAACACGAATTTTTCAAGCATTGCGGATAGAAGTAAATGATGAGTTGGGCGCGTTAAACATTGGCCTAGATAGTGCATGGGGAGCTTTAGAAAAGGAAGGGAGATTGGCGGTGATTAGTTTCCATTCGTTAGAAGACCGAATGGTAAAAAACCGATTCCGCCAATGGGCGTTAGAAGAGAAAAAAGGAGAACGATTAAACAAAAAACCAAGGAGACCGACAGAAGATGAGATTAAGAACAATTCGCGATCGCGAAGTGCAAAATTGCGAGCAATCGAGAAATTGTAACTTTATCCATACTATCCAATTTTTTTAAAGAAAGGATTAATTAAATATGGCACATAATCGAAGAAGGGTAGAGGGAGAGGTAACTTTCTCA
>CAZNSF010000055.1:0-4380 GCA_964575565.1 uncultured Verrucomicrobiota bacterium
CGAATAATTTCCATTACATGGGTAAGAATTTCGATGTTTTTGTAAGCGGAATCCTTTTCATTTTCCTCGTTGGCTGCAATGGATGATTGAATGCGCAGCCCGATAACAATGTTACACAGAAGAAGTACAGCGATTAGGGCAATTAGGAATTTACGTTTCATAAGTTTATTGAAGGTGTGCAATAGAATACAAAGACTAGGAAGCCTGTGTCGAACCTATTGTTTTTCGAAAATAACCAATCGTTTCCTTTAATCCTTCTTCAAGAGAGATCTTAGGCTCCCATCCTAAAAGAGATTTTGCTCGCGAGATATCAGGACGGCGCTGTTTCGGGTCATCGATGGGCAATGGCTTATGAATCACGGGACTACGGCTGCCAGTAATTTTTAGAATAGTTTCAGCAAATTGGTTAATGGTTAGTTCCTTCGGATTTCCAATATTGATAGGATGATGTTCTTTTGAAACCGCAAGACGATAAATACCTTCAATCAAATCACTAACGTAACAAAAACTCCGGGTTTGAGAACCATCGCCAAAAATGGTGAGCGGCTCACCTTGGAGCGCTTGACCAATAAAAGCTGGCACCACGCGCCCATCGCGTAACCGCATGCGGGGTCCATAGGTATTAAAGATACGTACAATTTTTGTATCTACCCCATGCGAGCGGTGATAAGCAAAAGTAAGCGCTTCTGCAAAGCGTTTAGCTTCATCATACACCCCTCGAGGGCCAATCGGATTTACATTGCCCCAATAATCTTCTGTTTGCGGATGAACCAAAGGATCCCCATATACTTCTGAAGTTGAGGCAAGGATAAACTTAGCTTTTTTGGAGTGCGCAAGACCAAGGGCTTTGTGGGTGCCAAGCGCTCCTACCTTTAAAGTAGGAATAGGCAGCTCCAGATAATCAATAGGGCTGGCCGGTGATGCAAAATGGAATACGAAATCCACGGGTCCTGGATAAGAAAGATATTCGGTAACATCTTGTTTAATAAACCGAAATTGCTCATGACCCGTCAGATGAGCTATATTTTCCATATTACCGGTGATTAAATTATCTAAAGCAATTACCTGATGGCCCTCTAAGAGTAAGCGATCGCATAGGTGAGATCCCAAAAAACCAGCTCCGCCAGTCACGATCGTGATAGGAGCATTTGAATGATTGGAAGAATGGTTCATGATTTATTATTAGTTTGCATCTGCATGGGCTGTCTGTAATTTTTTTAACCGTTCTTCAGCTTCTTTGCGACACGGAAAATTTTCTTTAATCGCACGTTTTAATACACCTGCAGCGCCTTTCCAATCTTTACGAGCCTCAAGAAGACGAACCGATTCAAAAACTCCTTTACATACCCAGAAAAACTCGCGTTCTTGAGGTGATGCGCTTTTGGGATTCCATTCGTAAAGTGGCTGCAGATAATTCTTTTGGGCAAGGGTAAGATCTCCCATATTTTCATATGTCTTGGCAAGTTCTACATATGCTTGGTTTCGAGATGCCGCATCGGCCTTTGGAGAATTTACGATTGTTTTAAATGCGGCTACGGCTTCTTCATTTTTTTCTAGCTGCCGAAGGCATTCTCCTCGTTGTCCATGCACTTCCAGAATTTTCTCTTCCAGATAAGGGTCTTTTGTTTCTCCGTATTTTTTAATCAGCTCATCAAAAACCAATAGCGCATCGGTAAATTTTTGACTCTCAATTAAGATGGTTCCATGGAGAAGGTATCCATCGAATACCCAAGGTGAATTTGGATATTCGTTAAACAAAATTTCAATCAACTTTACGGCATCATTTTTATTTTGCCCAAGATGGTACGCTGCTCTAGCTGCAAAGTAGGTTGCTTCAGCAGCTTTAGGATGGGTTTTATTATTTTTTTGTAATAGTTCAAATTGTTTTTGGGCTTCCGCATAATTTTTTTTACGATCAAAATAAGTGCCTAACCAAAATTGCGCTTCGACCGCCACAGGGGTTTTAGGATATTTATTGGCCAACGATTCAAATTCTTTAACTGCCTGTTCGGTTTGTTCCAGCCGCTCAAAACTAAGCGCACGAATCATCATGGCCTTTGGAACAAGTTCGTGTTTCTCATACTTTTCGACAAAAGCATCTACCTCCTGAACAGCTTCCTTGAATTTGTTAAGAGTATAGAGAGAGCGTGAATATTCCACCCATGCCACAGGGACATAGGACGAAGAGGGATATTTATCGAGAATCTTTTTGTAGTCTTCAGCAACCTTTTGAGGTTCATTCATCCTACGGTGAGTTTCTGCGACAAGGAGCAAGAATTCTGGGATTAATTTCCCATTGGGATATTGGGTTTGATGCCCTGTATAAAGTTTGAGGATTTCTGGGAAATGGCCAGCTTTAAAATTTGCATTTGCAGCTTGGTAAAATGCAGGTTCAGTTTTGGAGATATCGGCTCCTTTTACTTGGGTGCATTTGATATAGGCCGATATCGCAGCATCAAATTGCTCGCGGCCAAAATTCAGGTCGCCAAGTTTTAACCATGCATCGGCTTGAAGTTGTGAATTCTTATTTTTTTCAGCAGCTTCAGCAGCTTTTTGAAATTCGACAGCCGCGGCTTCGTATTTTTTATCTTCGAAAAGCACTCCACCAAATTGATAATGAGCACGATCTTTAAAAGATCCTTCGGGATATTTCTCAAAAAAAATTTGAAAGGCCTCTGCAGCTTGCTCTTGTTTTCCAGCGCGCTGCCATAGCATGCCCACTTGTAAAAGGAGTGCCTCGCCAAGCCGTGTTTTTGAATTTTCACCCGCCCAACTTTTTAGTTTATCTGCTAGCGCATCCACCTTGGTTAACTGAAGGTAAACCTCCAGTAATTCATCCACACATTTAAGACGAAAAGAGGCATCATCACTTTTCCGAAAGGCTTGTTCATAATTATCTGCTGCGGCTACCCAATTATTGGCAATCGCCTCGATTCGACCCAAACGGAAGAGAGCGGGAGGAGCTATTCCATAAGCCTCCGTGCGGTCCGATTTTGTGATCGTTTCGAAATGACGGTGCGCAAGGTCGTTTTGCTTGCGCTCAAAAGCCATTTCTCCTAGAGCATAGAGCGCCTGGAAACCAACAGCATTTTTGCGTTCGGAGAGGGGCGTTAACAGTTCGGAAGCCTTATCGTATTTCTTCTGTAAAACAAGTGAAATTCCCAATGAAAGACTAGCTTTCGATGCTAACTCACCACGACCTTCTTTTTGGAGAATGTGCAAAATCTCTTCGGCCGCTTCAAACTTCTGCTGTTGAAGAAGGGCCTGTGCCATACCATACTTCGCCTCCATTACATATTTGCTTTTTGGAAAGCGACCGGCCAAGTTCTGGTAAGTTTTAAAGGCAGCATCAAAAATTTCTCCTTTTAATTGGGCTTCGCCCATCAAGAACAAATAATCATCTTGCCACGCCTCTGAAACGCTTGCTAGTTGCATCTCTAATAAATCGGTAGCTTCGGCCCAGCGACCTTGTTTAAGGCGCGCCTTTGCCAGGAGCCATACAGTTTCTTCACGAAAGTCGCTTTGAGGAAATTCTTTGAGAAGCTCTTGGAATTGTTTCTCTGCCAGTTCATAAAGATTATCTTCCATCATCTTCTGACCGGACTTAAAGAGACGATTCTCATCTTTTCCAACTTCCGCACGAATGACCGGCAAAACGCTATTCAATAAAATAAAAAAAATAATAAAATATTTAGCCATAAATAATAAGCGAAAGGCTAATAAAGGAAGGTCTCTTACCTTATCCAGCCATTTCCAATTGAATTTTTTTTGATCCATTTTCTTGTTTTATCCATTTATTTGTCGAGGAGGTATGCATCATCCATTTTTGCGCGAGATAAAATCCTGTGTGAGATTTCCGGCATTGAGCAATAAATTCCGGTGTGCCGGCAGCGACCACTTTGCCGCCCGCTTCGCCGCCTTCAGGTCCGAGATCAATCACCCAATCTGCACATTGGATAACATCAAGATGGTGTTCGATTACTAACACCGTATTGCCACTAGAACGTAATCGCATCAACACTTCCAGTAACTTTTCGATATCCGCAAAATGGAGACCTGTTGTTGGTTCATCCAAAATATAAAGTGTTCGCCCCGTGGATTTACGAGCTAACTCTGCCGATAATTTGATACGTTGGGCCTCGCCGCCAGAAAGGGTTGTTGCTTGTTGACCCAGTTTAATATAGCCAAGACCAACTTGGGAGAGCATCACTAAAGAATCTTTAACCGAGGGAATGCTTCGGAAAAAATCTACACCCTCATCTACTGTCATGTTCAATACATCGGCGATATTTTTGCCTTTGTAGGTAATCTCGAGGGTCTCCCGGTTATAACGTTGGCCACAGCATGTTTCGCATTCCACATAAACATCTGGCAAGAAAT
>CAZNSF010000056.1:0-8323 GCA_964575565.1 uncultured Verrucomicrobiota bacterium
TATCTAGTCGTCTCGTTTGAACACTTTTTTGCAAGAGGCGATGTAAATGCGCAAATTGTAAATCGACATCTTTCACAATAATATTATTTTGAAAATAAGGATCTCCAGAGACAAATGAAGCTCTTAGACAAATGGCTGTTATGAAAAGAGCAGTGCAGAGAATCAAATTAATCGGCAGATAGATAAACCATCTGCGAAACCGCTTGGACAAATAAAATCCCATGATATTGGCCACCTTAATCATAAAGCACTTTGTGTTTCTTATACATCTTTGTAGTTAAGGTTTGTCTTCTCTTAAAATATCTCCGATTGCAGTACATAAAAGGCCGAACGGGATATAACCCGCATATCCTAAAATAGGCATTTCAAAGATGTGGAAGCGGTTTACATAGGGAATTGTATAAATCCATTTCGCAAAGCTGTGATAATTCCACATCTCCCAAAAAAATCCGCAAATTAAAGCTGCTAAACCAGAAGTCGCAACTAAATGCCAATCGCCTTTAGCAGTTTCAAAAAAAATATGTTTCCCTCCAAAAATGATTTGAAGCGAAACAATAATAAGTAGCGGTGATATCCAAACCAGCGGGAATAACAGATTTGGCCAAATACCAATACAGGCTAGGCCAAGAATAGATAAAATAAAAATCATCATCGCGCAAAGACGCGAAGACGCAGAATTAGATATCTCTTCTTTGCGAACTTGGCGGCTTTGCGCGAGATCAGTCTTCAGGAAACCAAAGGCAGCTAACCATTCTCGTGTTCCAAGCACAGCCGGTAACACCGTGGAATAAGAGAATGTTGCAAACCAAAAATATTCCCATGCCGTAAAATTTTCGTTACCGACATAATGCCAGTTTTGAACAAACCGATTGAGATATTCAAAAAACCACCAAAAAACTGCGCTCACCGGAAAAAGGAATAAGAAAAATTTTGGTTGATCCGTAATCATACAATGCCCCCTCCGTTGATAAGTAAGAGCATTGATAATAAGGATGTAAGCCACCCAAAGCGGTATGAAGGTATGGGCTTGGAACACCGCAAACCATGGAAAACGATTCCATGCTAAAATCCATGAAATAACACCCAATAATAAACCTAACCAGCCCCACCAAGGGAATAGTGTTATTTCCGCGGTGTTAGGGATAACACCGCCTACCATCGGCGGGGTAAGAAAAAAACGGGCAAAAATGTAATGTATAAGGGGTGATACCAAAAGGATAATAAAAACACTCAACAAAATAAAAACACTCCATGAAAATGAAGCGTGGCTGACATATTGGGTTCGTGGCGGAAACTCGAAGTACTGCGTCAGTGGTTGGCCGGTGAGCACAACTTCAAGAAGAGGTAATCCCATTAGCATGAGAACTAAAACGGGAATTTTTATATGTGATCTTTTCATTCGGTTGCAAAGAGCTTGGCGCAACAAAGTTTATGAATAAAATTTAAGTATGTTTTTAATTTTGTCGGCACATCTTAAGCTTCGGATGTTTTCCCGAAGGGCGATGGATTGGTTGCGGATTTCTTTTCCGGAGCTAAATTTTGAGAAGCTTTTTGTAGGACCTCTTCCAAGGCCTTTAAATATTCTAAGAAATTTTCACGACCGGTTTCAGAGAGATGAATGGTTGTTTGCGGCCTAGATTTTACAAAAGATTTCTCAATTTTAATCGCTTTTGCTTCTTCCAAGGCTTTTAAGTGACGACTAAGATTGCCATCAGTAAGTTCGCATTCCTCTTTTAACTCATTAAAGGTAAGGCCCTCTGTTGAACCGCATAAGGCCGACATAATGGCAAGACGATTTGGCTCGTGAAAAATTCGTTCAAGCGCTGAATAAGGATTATCGTGTTTTATGTTCATAGAGTATTTATTTTTTTAGACAGGATTCACAGGATTTACGGAATTTGAGAATGAATAAAAATTAGGTGATCGTGTTAATCCTATCAAAAACTGTATTTTTTCTTCGGCTGTCGAAATTTCTTTTTGAATTCGAGACTCGTGGTTCCAAAATTAAGGAGAAGACCTATTTCTTTGCCCGTTGCTGTTAGGTAATTAACCAACTGAACTTCGTGAGCAACGGCAAGATCTTGCACTGCTTTAAGTTCGAGGATTATTTCATTATTCACCAATAAGTCTGCTGAAAAATTCCCTACGAGGACACCATCATAGTGAACGGGAACGGGTTTTTCCGTCTCCACGCGAAATCCATCTTTTTTCAGTTCGTGTAATAACGCCTGATGATAAACGGATTCAAGAAATCCTGGCCCAAGGGCACTATGTACTTTCATTGCACAACCAATAATTTTACCTGTTAAATGATTATTTTGGCTCATGGAATGATAAGGTTTTTAGACAAGGTTAATGTAATTATAAAGATTAAGGTTAAGACTGCCCTCCAAAATTTTGTAAATCCTGTAAATCCTGTCTAGAACTTGGTTGTTTTCTATCAAAATGGAGGATAAATCCGCCGATCCATTCGCCGACAAAGAATACGATTCCCATCGGCCACGGATTTAAAAAAGTGAAGTGAGGCAGTAAAAGACAACCGGTGCCACAGAGAATATAGAATAACCCAAGCCAACAAATCGCTCTAGGCAGCACATGTCTTGATGCAAAATTGGCTATTCCAAATAGACACATCCAAATGCCAAATAAATATTGATGCTGTCCATAGAGGACCATGGCTAAAGTGAAAATGCCTCCAACAAAAAGTGAAGGAAGAATATCAATGGTGGGTTTAAGACGACGAAGATCACGTTTAACAACAGGATCAAACAGAAACCAATAAGTTAAGGCTCCGTAATTTAAAAAAATGGCAATGGCAAAAACCGTTCCCCAGCCGATGGTATGAGCTATGACTGTTTGAGGATAATAACTGGATGCCATGATCACAGCGCCTAAAAGCGCTACAGTACCACCCATGGCTCGGGCACGACCCGAATAACCTTTGAAGCGTTGTTTTTCGAGAACCTTTTGTTGCAGTTCCTGAACTTGAGCCAGGGCATGGTGAATATGATGAGCAATCATAAGATTATAGGGATGAGAGGATAGGTTATAGGTTATAGTTTTTTGACAGGATTTACAGGATTCAAAGGATTTAAAATTCTTTCGGTTCCAATCCTGAAAATCTTGTTAATCTTGTCTAAATTCATATTCTTCGAGCAGCTAACTGGCGCGTATACCTCCGGCAGAGCCACAACGGGATAAAGCCGAAAATTCCGAAAGAGCAATCAATGAGTTGCCAGTAAAATGGAATGCCGCGAATGGATCCGCAAGTAAATGCGAGAACGGGAACAAGCCCACACGCAATCATTCCAGCGGTAATGATCCAAGCATTACGAACGGGGTCTATCAGCGGTCCAATAAAAAAGATAGCGATCACAATATGTGCGAAAGCAAGCCAATCGGTTCCATAAGCCATCCATGGATAATGGGCGTATGTTTCTGTGAGTCCATTTCGGACTTTCACAATCCAATGGGTAAGACCTGAATAATTTTCTGGAGAAGAAACATTTGTTGATCCCAAAAGACGAGCTAAGAAATTTAACTCCCATTCCAAAGGAAATGCAGTAAGCCCACTTAAAATAAGAACGACTATAAAAAAAATCAGAAGTGCACGAATCCTTTGCTGTAAGATATCGGATCGATTCATTTTAAAGTACTATGGGTTAAAGCATGTAACCATTGTTCCACAGCATCAATCACAATATCAGGCGTAGATGTGCCTGCCGTAATACCGACCGTTTGTGCGTTGTAAAACCAGTGGGGTTGCAGTTCGTTTACGTGTTGCACTTGCAGTACATAGTTGCAAAACCGCCGACAAGTTTCGGTTAGTTCACGAGTGTTATTACTATGAGCGCCACCAATCACAATCACTACATCGCATTGTTTAGCGAGTTCGATTGCAGCCGATTGACGTTGCTTCGTCGGCTGACAAACGGTGTCTTTCAATAAAATCTCGGAACGCGGAAAACGTTTCTGAAGAACCTCTACAAGCCGACAAACTTTTTCGATGGGTTGTGTGGTTTGAGAAACTACACCGAAGCGAGACCGTTCTTTAAGATGGGCAATTTCTTCTTCGGAAAGAACGATATCGTATTCTACAAGATCCCCGGTGAGCCCTCTTACTTCGACATGATCTCGTTTGCCGATAATAATGGGATGGTAACCAAGTTGGACAAGTTCTTTCACGGTGCGATGAGCAAAATGGACAAGAGGACAGGTTGCTTCGATCACTAGATATCCTTTTGCTTTTACTTGGGAGATGGTTCGTTCGGAGACTCCATGGGCAGTGATCATGATTGTCTTCGTTTGAGCGTTTTCAATCGTGTGTTGGATCTCGATGCCTTTTTCACGAAGGGTTTGATTGACAGTTTCGTTATGAACAAGCCCACCAAGAATCGTGAAATTTTCTTTTTCAGAAAGTTTTTCTGCTAAGGCGATGGCATCGCGTACTCCAAAACACATTCCCAAGTGAGTCGCTCGGATAATTTTCATGATTTTACCTCCAACACACGCAGTTCTTCTCGCAATTGCTTGGCTAAAGATTCATGTCGCCATTGCCAAGATTGCCAATGAGCCGTCTTAAGACGGTTTTCTTCTTTTAAAAGCGCGTTTTTTAGAGCGATGGTGGCTTCCTTGACGATGGCTGGATCTTTTTGGGTAGCCACCACTCTTAGTAAAGCTGGCCAAGCATTAGCCCCAAGCTCTTGAAGATAAACGAGATCGAGTTGTTTTGCGGGATCTTCTTCCCAGCGCGCTACGTTGTAGTTAGCTACCCATCCGGAAATATCAGCAAACTGGAAAACGTAAAACAAAATAAAGGTTGCCAAAATATTTCTCAAGACAAGCCACCTTAACGATTTATGAAATAGAATTTTATAGGCGAGAAGGATGAAGCCGGTAGAAACGAGTAAAAGGAAGCAGCCGACTTCTACCCTTAAGACACTTAACTGATAGGTATCTACATAAAGTTTGAGACGTAGAAATATGCTGCTAACAAGGAATAAATCTTGGAAGATCCAAAGAAGTGCAAGGACCTTTAATCCTTGAGATCGAGTGGTTGTTTGTGATTGTTCAAAAATAGCCGTTAAAACAAACGCCGAAAAAATAACAGTAGCAATGAGATTATAAACTCCCTCGTGAACAAATTGGCTATAGGTAACTCCAGCGGGAAGTTTGGTATCTAACCATAAATAAACGGCATCAATTCCATTTGCAGCTAAGAAGAGACCGTTGGTAGTAATAAGGATAGCCCACGATCTCCATAAGCTTAAAAGTGCTTTCTCTGGTGATATTATTTTAGGAGGGTTGAGGCTCCAAAATCTGCGCGTTTGAGGAGATTGGCTTGGGTAAAGGAAGGCCAATGCCCATGTTGCTACCAATGCCCAAAACATGATATGACCAAATGATGGAAAGCTTATTGTTTCGATCCAACTCCATAAGGTATTTAGAAATTTCTGGATCCAGCTTCCTAAAATCACGTTACCGTTCCCAAGAAAAACAGCAAAAGCCCCTAGCAGAATAATCGATGGCAAAAGAATTTTTACTCCCAAAGTAAATCCATGAGTGATTCTGCAAAGAAATCCTTTTTCGTTATCTCTTTTCTCTTTGAGAATGCGTAGAAACCATGGCCATCGTCCTAGGGATTTAAGAAGCGCAAAAATTGATTCTACCCATCTTATCCATCGAGGTTGTAAATGATTATAAAAGGTATCGCCCATGAGGACTAGTAAGAGAAGTACAAGTACAAGAATATTTGAAAATCCAAGTTCAAACATAGATTGTACAATGGGAGGTAAAAGTAAGATTCCGACAATAAGTGACTTAGAATTGTATGGAAGATAAGGTCGATTCACTATAAGGAAGGCCATAAGAGTCATTACAAATAGAGCTACAGAAACTCCTGGAGCAATTTGGTAAAAAAGCTGATCAGCAATAAGTGTGATGATGAAAATAGAGAAGAAGATTTGTTCAGCAAATAGCTTTGTATTGCAAAGTATTAAAGTAGGGTAGTTCATTTGATGAATGTGAATTGGACGGTTAAAGAAGGGTTAACAAACCATGGCTAATTTTTGAAAAGTGACTTTAAGCTATTGCCCTTTTGATTTTCCAATAAGTGATCCTTTTCATATCATAACTTTGCATTACAAAGTAAAAGCTGTCAACTGTGATTTTAACGAAAAAGTGACTGATAGCTTGACTAATAACTTGACTCATTTTTTAATCTGGATGGATGAGCTATCAGCCCGAGTTTACCATTACACCCAAGTTGCTTGCATGGGTCGAAGAAATTGCGGTATTACGCGAACGCATTTCCTCGGCTGCAATCCAGGTCTCTTGGATTCCTGCCTTACAAAAAGATGCGCGTATCCGCAATGCTCATTCTTCCACGGCAATCGAAGGAAATCCGCTAACCCTTGAACAAGTTCGAGCCGTTGAAGAAGGTCGAGATCTTGTTGCTACAGATGCACGAGCTAGAAGAGAAGTTTTAAATTATTTCGCGGGTCTTCGGTACATCGAAAAAAATGTAAACAAAAGTGCGCTTACTCACGAAGATCTCTTTGCACTCCACAAGATTCTTGCTGAAGACGTTATGGATCAAGGAGAGGCGGGTCGATATCGCACCATCCAAGTTCGTGTGGGTTCGCACGTGCCGCCAGCGCACCAGGATGTATCCGGTTTGATGTTTGAATTGCTGGAGTGGTGGAACAAAAAGGCTGTTACAATATCGCCCATACTTAGTTCAGCCATTATTCATTATCGATTCGAAGCCATCCATCCTTTTGCCGACGGAAACGGAAGGACGGGACGAGCTTTAGCTTTATGGGAACTCTATCGAAGAGGCTTTGATACGCACCATATTTTCTCTGTAGATGAATATTATTGGGAGGATCGTCCGAAATATTACGCGGCACTAGATAGCGTTCGCAAAAAAGGAGAAAATCTTACCAGTTGGTTAGAATATTCAGCCGAAGGACTTTTAATGATTCTTAAGAGAGTCATGGTACGTATCCAACGGTTATCGGCAGAATCAAGCGGCAAAAAGCTGATGCTTCGTCCGAAACAAGAGCAATTATTGCAGTTGCTTCGTGAGCGTGGAAGCATGAGCCCGCGAGAAATTTGGGATGCGCTCGAAATTTCAAAGCAGGGCGCCATGGATTTACTGCGTCCCTTGATGAAAGCTGGTCTAGTAAAACGCGCTGGCACAAAGAAATCAGGCCGTTATTTACTAAAAACCAGATGAGCTAATTCACGGAATCTATATGAAATCTGTAATCCAAAATCCAAAGTCCAAAATGCTTTTGCTCGACCTGCGCGAGTTGATCGCCGAAACGCGACAGGATGTAGCGCGGCAGGTAAACTCCACGTTGGTATTACTCTATTGGCGTGTAGGCCAGCGCATCCGCCGGGATATTCTCAAGGAGAAACGGGCGGAATATGGGGAGCAGATTTTGTCGACGCTGTCTGCAAAATTGACGACAGAGTTTGGGCAAGGTTTCTCGGAGAAAAACCTCTGGCGCATGGTGCAGTTCGCCGGGGTATTCCCGGACAAAAAGATTGTCGTATCACTGATACGACAATTGAGCTGGACTCATTTTCTGCGGCTCATCCCCATTGAAGATCCGCTCAAACGCGATTTTTACGCGGAGATGTCTCGCATCGAGAGATGGAACACCCGCACACTGCAAAAGAAGATTGGCGGCATGCTTTTTGAGCGCACGGCGCTCTCGAAGAAACCAAAAAAGTTGATCCGCCAGGAACTTGACTCCTTGCGCGCCGAGGATAAGCTCACGCCCGATCTTGTTTTTCGCGACCCGTATTTCCTTGATTTCCTCGGCCTGAAAGATCGCTACATCGAGAAGGATATCGAGGATGCGATCATGCGGGAATTAGAGAACTTCATTCTTGAGCTTGGAGTTGGGTTCACCTTCATTGCTCGTCAACAGCGTATCCAAGTGGATAACGACGATTACTACCTCGATCTGCTTTTCTATCATCGCGGCTTGCGCCGCCTGGTGGCGATTGATCTGAAACTCGGCGAGTTCCAGCCCGGCGACAAAGGCCAGATGGAGCTGTATCTGCGCTGGCTGGCAAAACACGAACAGCAACCGGGAGAGGAAGCGCCGATTGGCCTAATTTTGTGCGCTGGTAAGAAACACGAGACGATCGAATTATTGGGATTAGAAAAAAGCGATATCCGTGTGGCAAGCTATTGGACCAAGGTGTTGCCTAAGAAACTTCTACAGCGCAAACTCCATGAGGCTATTCTGCATGCACGAGCGCGACTAGCCCAGCGCGGACATCTGTTAACAGAAAGCGGCAAGTT
>CAZNSF010000057.1:0-16796 GCA_964575565.1 uncultured Verrucomicrobiota bacterium
GACATTTCAAAATCTCGAGCCACGTTTGGTATTCGTCCTCATTGGCATACTGAAAGCGTTGGAGTAAATTGATGTACCAATCGCGAAATTCTTTTTCCGGTCGATGCCATTCCGGAAGAAGCTTGCGAAGAAATTTCAGCCGCTTCATGATATTGAGTTGCCAATTATAGGTCCGAATATCGAATTCGATTTTAAACTTACCAATATCAAATCGTGGACGATTGATGTGGCTGTAATGGATACGGTCGCCTCTAGCTTTATCTACATTATATCGATCGTGATCGCGGCTGAGTTTTTCTTCGCTGGTTAAAAGATGTGCTACAAAGACTTCATCTTTAATAAGCATGACTTTAGCCAAGTTCCAAATGGCGGCTCGTGTAGCAGCGAATTGATATTCAGCGGTATCACGAGAAAAGACATGCTTTACAAGATCAAGATAGTGTTTGGCATAAGTAGCGTTTTCGTACCAAATCAAATCGCTGATACGGATAGCCAGATCACGAAAATCGGATGCAGGCAAGTTAATGGTCTTTTCGGCATGTTCCATCAGGTGACGGTAAGCTGTGGCAGCCCGCTCCTTGGCAGGATGAGATTTTTCAAGATAACATGCTTTGAGATCCACAAGATTTTTGTAATGAGCGGGATATTTATTTTCGGAGAACGCGGTTGGATCCAGCAAAACTTTGCGTCCGAGTTGGAATGCCTTGATATTTTCTTTGGCAGCAGGGCCTACTACAGCTTCAATCGCAGAAGTGATACTTCCTGTTTTTAAAGGCAGTAATCCTTGTTGATAGGCTACGCCTAAAAGTATGAGATTGGCATAAATTTTGTTCCCAAAATATTTTTCGGATATACGGGAAAGATTAAAACCAAAATATTTTTCACGGTTGGTATAGCATTGGATCGTCACTTCAAGATCTGCTGGATCGAAATCCTCTTTACCGAGGAGTGTAGCAATGGTAGGGGTTTTTTCGGTATTGAGAACGGCTGTGGTATAAAGAGGGCTTGCGACTCGTTTTTCATGTTTTGGATCAATTCCATGTACAGCTTCCAAAATATCAACACCCAGAATGAGATTAGCTTTGCCATAAGGAATTACATTGGAAAGAGTTTTACCATTTCGGAAATAAGAAATTTGCGAATAAATGCCGCCGTTCCGAATAGCGAGACCTTTTTTATCGCAGAAAGATACACGGTAACCTTCCAAGAAACCTGCGCGCACCATCACGGCTGCAGTGACCCCAATACCCATTCCCCCAACACCACCTAAGTAAGCATACCAGGATTCTGAAACCGAGACTTTGTTAGCGGGCTCGGGGATATGATCTAAATCGAGGTTATTTAATCGTGAAGGCGGAGGAGTTTTCCGAGAAACCACCACCTCTTCGAAGGAAGGGCATGCTTTTGTTTTTGCACACGCGGTATCCGCTACACACCAAGATAAATCGGTTTGCACTTTAGTTCCATAAGGAGTGTCTGTAAAGGTAAGGCCTGGACAACCTGTAGCTTTGGTGCACTCCAAGCAATTTTCGCAAACTTCATGGGTAATATTGACGCAACGTTTTTTTGTAAGAAAACCTTTTTCTTTAATTTCTTTGCGTTCCTTGCTTGCCTCTCGACGATGAAAAGTAATCCCACATTCTTTATCAGCGATAATTACTTTTACGCCTTTACGGAGAATAGTTTCTTCTAAGGTGGTACGGTAACTTTCGCGATATTCGGGATTTACCCGTACGACTTCAGTATTTCCATGTCCCACCATCGCTTGAATAATGTGGTCGATATTTTGTCTAAATTGGGGATTGCCGAGAAGATCCACATCTTGGCTAGGAGTAGTTTGGTGGCCTGTCATGGCCGTGGTTTTATTATCGAGGATGATATAAGTAATATCATGATGATTTTTGATCGAGTTAGAAATCGCCACTTGACCTGAATGAAAAAATGTAGAATCGCCCATGAAAACTACTTGTTTATTAACAATAAAAGGGTCAATACCAGCTCCTGTGCCACCCCCAAGCCCCATCCCGGAATAATTATGCATTAATTCTTTATTTGGCTCGAACATAAGCATGGTGTAACAGCCTGTATCGCCATGGAAAACAAGATCAATGGGTTGAGAGCGATGTTTTTGCCGCATATAGCTTTCATCGCAAAAAGATTTTTTAATATCCAAAAGCACGCTGGATGAATCACGATGCGGGCAACCCGGGCAGAATGTAGGAGTACGCGCGGGAAGATCTACATCGTAAGTAGATGTTTGGCGGATCAAGGCTAATTCCTGTTCGAACCTCTTTGTTTTTTCGGATCTACCTATTTGCAATAGAGTGGGCGCCAATTTTTCGATGAGAATGGATGGATTAAGACCGAGGGTAGAAGGAATTTCGCTGCCATCCGGTAATTTTTTACCCCATACACGAATGGGAGACGAGGTTTTGCCATTAGCTAAAGTGGCAGCATTTATGGTATTAAGAATATTGACTATTTGTTCTTGGAGAAACTCACGACGTTCTTCGACCACAACGATCTGTTGTACGTGTTGCGCAAAACGTTCGATGATATGAGGATCGACCGGATAAGTTAAACCTATTTTAAGAATAGGAAATTTCCCTTCGAGCCCCAATTCAGAAAGAGCGTGTTCCAAATAGCAGTGAGCAAGGCCAGAAGTGATAAACCCGAGTGGAGCGCCCGGGTTTGGATGTAAAATTTTATCAATTGCTAGACGCGAGGCTTCATGCCAAAGTTGTTGGCGTCGAGATTCGAGTTGTACTTCTTTAAAACCTGTTCGTGGCGGAAGCAAAACAGTTTGTTCAAGAGGAATGGTTGCAGTATGAATTTCGCCTCGATGTTGGGTATTGATTTCTGGGTAATGATTTTTATGTAGAAGCACCGATCCGCCGCCATCGGCTTGATTGGTAGTGACTAAGTAACCAATGAAAAAACCAGAGGCGCGTGAGAGTTTAAAAGCTGCATCAAGCCAGTCTTTAAGTTCTTGGAAAGAACTTGGCTCGAGTACTGGCATAAAAAGATGCTTAGCCAAAAATCGAGAATCTGCTGGCACTTGGGTAGAGTCGCTCCAAGGATCATCACCTAGAACAATCACAGCACCTCCTTGAGGATGAGCGCCAGCAAGATTGCCAAGGGCAATAGCATCGGAGGCAACATGCACTCCCACGCTTTTCATTACTGCAATAGCTCGAAGACCCATCATTTGGGAGCCATTGACCATGGCTACAGAGAGAGCTTCATTATTTGCGAGAGTGGCATGGATGCCGTATTTTTTTGGAATTTCGCGGATCTCTTCAATCACATCAAAGAAACCAGCTACTGGAGATCCCGGATAACCTGTCCATAAATGAGTACCGCCTTCGACTTCGAGGAGGCCTTTGACAAGAAGTTCACAGCCGCCAAATACCTCTGAACCATCTTCTTTAAGAAACCTAGGATCTACCTTATTCACAAAACTTTCTATCATGTTAGCCAATTATGCCATGATCTTACTTTATTGGCAACGGCGATCATCTTGATCTTTGCTATGCTAAGGGAGTGTGCTTAGAAACTTGACTTTTTAAAGAAAATCTGGCCATCTCCTCAGAGTTACTTTTTAAAGTAATTAAGAAAGTCTAATCCATAATTAACCCTAAAAGGAGTTCTGACCTATGAAATTAATGAGTCGTTATCTGTCCCTAATAGTCATTGCAACATTTCTTATTGGCTCGCCAGCAATTTGGGCAGCTGAATGTTGTGATAAAACAGTCGAGCTAGTAAAAAAAGGCGAGGCTTGTGCAAAGTGCGCTGAACATCCTTGCTGCAAAGAAGCTGCTGCAAAAGCGGCTAAAGAAGGAAATATCGTAACATGTTCGAAATGCGATAAAGCTGCTGATGAAAAGAAAGATGCCGAAAAGAAAGATGCCGAAAAGAAGAATGCCGAAAAGAAAAAGGGTAAAGGGAAAAAAGGCAAAGGTGAGGAAGACAAAAAGTAAGTCGCAAAGTTTATATACAATTAAAAGGGCTGGGAGGATTATTTCTTCCAGCCCTTTCTTTTTGATATGAGCCAGAAAGACGCCTCTTTAATTTTTATTCTTGGACCAACTGCTGTTGGGAAAAGCGAGGTGGCTATGGAATTAGCTTCCAAGATAGGCGGCGAGATTGTTTCCGCAGATTCGATGCAAGTTTATCGTGGAATGGATATTGGCACAGCTAAACCGACTTTACTAGAACGACGCGGTATACCCCATCATCTCTTGGATATTTTAGATATTAGCCAGCCATATGATGTGGCGCAATTCCGAGAGTTAGCATATACCGCCATTACCGATATTCGCCACCGAGGGATTCAACCCATTATTGTGGGGGGTAGCGGCATGTACATCCGATCTCTTGCCCAAGGACTTTTTGAAGGAACCGGAAAAAATGAGAAGATACGTTCTCGGTTAGAAACCCTTGATAAAGCCGAGCTGTATCAGAAATTAGTGGAAATAGATCCTTTAGCTGCTAAAAAAATCCATGCCCATGATAAAAAGAGAGTGGTTCGTGCCATAGAATTTTTTATGGAAACAGAAACTCCTATTTCTGCCTCTCAAACACAATGGATACAAACAAATATAAAAGTGAATGACCCAAAAAATATCCTCATTGGCTTAAACCGACCTAGGAAAGAACTTTACCGTCGTTGTGATACGCGGGTCGATGCGATGTTTGCTAAAGGTTTTGTCGAAGAAGTTCGAGAACTCATGAATCGCGGTTTAGAAAAAAGCCTTACTGCAGGTAAAGCCAATGGTTATCCGGAAGTGATACAACTTCTTAATGGCAAGCTCACTTTAGAAATATCAGTTGTGCTAGTAAAACAGCGGACACGTAATTTTGCGAAGAGACAACTCACATGGTTTAAAAAAGAACCTGGAATTCAGTGGCTAGATTTGTCAGAAAACGGAACTACCTCTATAATAGCCGCGAAAATTCAGAAGATGATTGAACGCTACACTGATTTTACCTGCTAAACACAAAAAGTATAAAAATGGTAAAGGCAATGAAACAAATAATTTTAGACGTAAATCAAAGTTATTCTCCTCCTTGCCAAGGAGGAGCTAGAGGAGGTCAGTGTTTTAATCTAAACCTCCCCCAACCCTTCCTTGCCAAGGAGGGGAGATTAAACCTCGGGTTCATTTTTTTAATGCTCGGATTGATGGGCATTTCACTATTCAGCAATGCTCAACCAAATAGAAATCTTTCGGAACCTTTACCTGTGCCGCTGCCAACCAAGATGCGGCCATGGCGTTATATCGTAATTCATCACACCAGTTCTACGGTTGGCAACGAAGAGATGATTCAATCAGATCATTTACACCGAGGCATGGAAAATGGCATGGCTTATCACTTCTTGATCGGAAATGGCAGCGCAAAACTGGATGATGGCAAAGTGGTAGAAGGTCACCGTTGGAAATATCAATTACCGGGAGGACATTGCCATCAAGATCTTTTAAATGATTACGGAATTGGGATTTGTTTGGTAGGCAATTTCAACCGCAAAGCTCCGACTGCTAAACAAATGGAATCTCTTGGGCAACTTGTTCTCCGTTTGCAGAAAGAATTTATTATTTCTGATGAAAACATCCATGGGCATGGCGAGTATTATGGCGAAGATAGCGATTGTCCGGGCAGATTATTTTCCTGGGCAGATTTCTGGATTTATCTGGATAATACTTATCGGGCATCAGAACTTGCGGATCAAAAGCCTCTAAGCACGACGACCCCATAATCAAGGTGTTGTTATGATTTTGTGAAATCTATAAACTTTTAGATATTGTTCGTTTCTAAGAGTAACACTTTTCTCTTCTTTTTGGGTCCCGGATATATCTTGTAGGAAGTCCCAAAATAGCGTTAAATTTGGTTCTATGTTCTATAGAATGCTTAGTCTTCCTGAAGGTTATGATAGTTCCTTTTGTAGTTGGATTAAAAGCGCTTATTTCAAACAGAAGTCATTGGTAATCAACCATGGACTTATAATCAATCAAATTTATTTAACAAAAAATAGGTAGCTTTATAGTTACCTAATACATGTTCGGCGGAGTAACGATGGCCTCACTAAAGAGACTTGGCAGTGTTTGTCACAGCATTGCCCATCACGCCACGAGCGGGCTTTCTTACGTTCATCCATATTTGCGGCGGGCGTGCCGGGATGCCGGCTTAGATTCGTTACTGGTTTCTCTCGTGAGCGACGATCCCTGTCCTGAGCAGTTCAGACATATTGAGCCTCTTCGCTTGTCGCTTCGCGCTCTACGGACAAAATTCGTGGAGATTCTGGAGGCGGAGGGATTCACGATAGCCGACATCAAGGCTATTGATTTGGATTTCCAGTTTAGGCAGTCTTTCCCTGATGATTATTGTAGCCTCTGCCATGCGCGATTGGTTCACCGGACAGGCAAGGTCTTCAGTTGCGCTGTTGATTATCTCGGACAGACAGCAGAGCCGAACCATCCACTGGAGCGAACGCGCGCAAGCGCGCGTCGCTCAGTTTGAGCGTTAGGGCAAGCAATGAAGGCGTTTTCTCCCACTCGTCGTAAGGCTTACTGGGTGACGCTGGCTGCCGGCGTCGCGGTCGTTGCATTCGTTTTTGCGCCCCCGTACATCCGCTGTTGGTGGCTGGCGCGAACGGCATCGCGCAGTGCAAGCGGAGCTATGGGCTGTGGCGTAGGTTTCATCAGCCTTGAGACGAGTCGAGCGACTCTCAAGCTGCGTACCGGCTTGGATGCGATTCACACCTTCGGACACACTGTGCGTGTTCCGGACTTGGTTTCTCTGCTTGAGCAGCGGGCCGCGAGCAAGGCACGAGGTTACGGGCCTATGGCTGGGCGTAAGAGCGCACTGTGCTATGTGATTCTTGATGTGCTTGGCGATTCTGGAGATCCCACCGTCATCCAGCCGATCGCCAAGTTGCTTACAGATGACTCCGAGGTTGTCAGAGGCTGGGCTGCCATTGCCCTGTTTAGATTAGGCACGGCCAATCCAGAGTTGAGATCAGCGATACGGCAGATTGAGTTTCCAGAAGCAGCCGTCTCTAGTGCTGTGGCGAGAGGCGAGCCGAAGCCAGACTGGCTGGAGACATCGCAGCCTCAAACGTCAGACCCTAACACCTATTAAGCCCGCGTGAGTAAATTGGCAAAAGAGATTCTAAGCGGAATTATTTTCAGTTACTCGAGTGATCATCGAGGGTAAAACACCTCTTTGTTTCTAAGAGCAACATTTTCCCTCTTCTTAAAAGCTTCTACACAGAATAATTGACATTACTCAATCCAAAAACTGGCGCTTTTGTCTTGTTATGCGGCTGATCTGTACTACATTCACTAAAAAAGGAACAATATGAGTAAGAGTTACGAAAGAATTATTCTTGGTTTTCTGTTAGGTGGATTTATTGGGACATTTATCGGTTTTTCAAGTGACTATCACTGGGTCTATAATATAAACCATATTCGTCTGAATTCCGACATTTTCATGAATCAGTATCTGGGATTGTTTTTTCTGCTCTTTATTGGATTTTTCATGTATGGCATTTATCGTTTTTCGATCCTTTGCTTGCCCAAGAAAGGAGAATCAAACCAGACAACCCAGCGAACATCTCCCTGTGAGGTGACTGGCCGTAAATGAGCTAGACATTTTTTCTTAAAAAATTCTTACACCGCTCCATCAGAAGCTTCGACGATCCAGGCTTGAGGTTCTTTGCCGCTTTTTTGACGATATTGCTGGGTAAGTTCGGCCATAAACGACTCAGCTTCTTTGCGGTAAACGAGGTTGATTGTAGCGCCGCCAAACCCGCCGCCGGTAAGTCGCGCGCCAATGCAAGCAGGTAAACTTTTGGCAATCTCCACCAGTTGATCTAAAAACGGAGTGCTATTTTCGAAGGCCTCGCGCGAACTTTCATGGGATTCGTACATAAGTTTTCCAAGAGTGGTAATATTGCCTTCTTGCAAAGCATGGGTTGCAGCAAGGACACGTTCGTTCTCACTGGTTACATGCATGGCGCGTTGAAAGACGCGCGGAGTAAAAATCCCTGAATGATTTCGGATTTCTTGGGATGAAATATCGCACAAAGCTTGAACAGGAAACTTGTTCATTTGTAATATATGGGTAGCCTCTTCGCATTCCGATCGGCGCGCATTATACTTCGAAGCAATGAGCATGTGTTTGGCGCCGGTATGGCAAACCACAAAGCAGATATCTGTAGGTAGTGAAATGAGTTCCACTGTTTCAGTTCGGCAATTGAGGAGCACCGCATGATCTTTTTTGCCCATCATCGAAGTTGCTTGATCGAGAATACCGCATTGGACAGTAACAAAATCGTTTTCTGCCGCGCGGCATAAAACTGCAAGGCTCATTCGAGTATTTGGATCGGCCATATCGCCAAATTCAAAATCGAATAGATTTTGCAGGAAAAGAGCGGTTGCGACTTCAAGAGCAGCGCTTGAACTCATGCCAACCCCAGCGGGAAGAGTACTTATGATTTCTGCATCAAATCCACCAAGGGGTGCTCCTGCGCTTTGAAATTGAAGTAGCACTCCCTTCATGTAATTCGCCCAAGGGTTATTTGGATTTTTATCAATATGATCTAGTGAAAAAGTTTCTTCTCCAAAACCTTTGCTCCGAAGAGTAATGGTTTTATCATCTCGTTTTTCGCCAGAGATGGTAATACCCATATTGATTGCAAAGGCTAAAACAAAACCTTGGTTATAATCGGTGTGGTTACCAATCAACTCGAGTCGGCCTGGGGCATAAGCGGAAATCATGATGGGATAAGCTTAAAAAGTGAGGAAGCAGGCAAAAACGTCATAAAATATATACTTAAACACACGGACTCTACGAACCAAAAAATAGATTTTGGGGTTGCCATCTTTGTTTTAAAATGGCAGGAACTAAACCTGTGAACCAAGTAGAGCCTTTTCTCGTTATCTTTATTGCTCATTTAATCGGCGACTTTGTCTTACAGACAGAGCAGATGGCATTAAAAAAGCCGCATGTTTTTGGATGGCTGCTTTGGCACTCTTTCCAATTAGGAGCTATCACCTGGCTATGTTGTTGGACATCGTCTTCGCCCGTGATAGGAGTGGTGTTGATTGTCTTTTTTACTCATCTTGTTTTCGATTGGGTTAAGCCGCGTCTCCCAGGTAGTCCCTTGGGTTGGTATATTATGGATCAACTGGCGCATACGATTGTTTTATGGGTTTGCGCGGCATGGATGGCCGAAAAAATGGCAATGAGCTCTATGCCGTTGACTAACTTGTTAGGCTTAAATCAGGGTCATTCATTTGGTTTAAAAGCACAAATTATTATTTCAGCATATCTTCTTGTTGGGCGGCCTTTGACAGTTGGGCTAGGGTTATTTCTTAAACCATGGCAGGATGAACTTTTAAAAACCAAAACAGATAATTCTGGCGCAGATTGTGCTACGACGGGCCTTACTCGTTCTGGTGAATGGATTGGTAACATCGAACGTTTTTTTGTTCTTACGTGTGTGTTGGTTGGCCAGTATATGTTAGTTGGCGCTCTTTTAATTGCTAAAGCCATTATGCGTTATGGCGAAGTATCCCAAGTCGGACAGCGGAAAAGAGGGGATTACGTGATTATCGGTACCCTTGGAAGCTTTGCTCTTGCTATCATCGTTGGATTATTAGCACACCTTACTGTTAATTTGTTATAAAGATTTCAATGCGTCGCTAGCCGCGCGCAAAGTAGCCTCGATGTTTTCCTGGGTATGTGCTGTAGAGATAAAACCCGCCTCAAATTGGGAAGGCGCTAAATAAATACCGTGATCTAACATCCCATGGAAAAATTTTGCGAATTTTTTAGTATCTGATTTTTTTGCGTCAGCAAGGTTAAAGACAGGTCGGTTGCAGAAATAAATACAAAACATCGAACCTATTCGTTGAAGCTGGATGGATATACCAATTTTTTTTGCAAGGCCAGATAATCCTTTTTCAAGAGTTGCTCCTTTTTCCTCTAGTTCTTGGTATGGATTAGGTTTTCCTTTGGGTCGCTTAGTAAGCTGCTCGATATTTGCAATGCCTGCTGCCAAGGCTAAGGGGTTACCGGAAAGAGTGCCGGCTTGATAGACAGGGCCTACAGGCGCCAAATAATCCATGATTTCTGATCTACCGCCAAAAGCGCCCACGGGCAGACCGCCTCCAATAATTTTACCAAGAGCGGTAAGATCCGGTTTGATCTTATAAATTGCTTGAGCTCCGCCCGGTGCCACACGAAATCCTGTCATCACTTCATCAAAAATAAGGAGAATATCGTATTTCGAAGTGATTTGGCGCAAAAATTCTAAATAACCCGGTTTAGGTAAATAAAGACCGGCATTAGCAGGGATCGGCTCCAGAATAATGGCTGCAATTTCGTGACCCTGTTTTTGTAGAATACGCTCGATAGCGTCGGTATGGTTGAAAGGCAATGTTAAAGTAAGGCGTGCAAGATCAGAGGGAACTCCTGCGCTATCTGGTTTACCAAAGGTGAGCGCACCGGAACCTGCTTTAACAAGCAGTGAATCGACATGACCATGATAACAGCCTTCGAATTTAATAATTTTATCGCGCCCGGTAAATCCACGAGCAAGGCGAATACAGGACATCGTAGCTTCCGTGCCGCTATTGCACATTCGAACTTTCTGCATGGAAGGGTAAAATTGTGTAATAAGTTTAGCCATTTTAATTTCCAAAGCATGAGGCGCTCCAAAACTTGTGCCGCTACCAAGATGCTGCTTAATAGCATCCAAAACAGCAGGGTGCGCATGACCTAAAATAGAGGGTCCCCACGTACAGACATAATCAATGTATTCATTACCATCGACATCGTAGAGTTTAGATCCCTTAGCTTTTTTGATAAAAAGAGGGGTTCCTTCTACTGCTCGAAAGGCGCGCACGGGCGAATTAACACCTCCTGGAATCAATCGAAGAGACTCGGAATACAGTTTTTTAGAAAGTAAATATTTTTTCGAGGAAACGTTCATGGAAGATGCTAGCAAATTTCGGATTGTTTAAGTTGAGGCTTTAAATCAAGTAATCGCTGAAGAATTTCTTGGGTTACTTGGGTTCGATCTCTTCCTTTTGGTTTAAAAACGGGGCCGATGATGATTTCAAACATGGGACGGCGAAAAGAAAGCCAATTCTGCCAACGATAAGCTGAAAATGTGCCGTTAACGATAACCGGCAAGATTTCGCAATCTGCGAGGATAGCCATACTTGCCGCCCCTTCTTTAAGTTGTGGATTGCTGCCCAATACAGAAGTTTCATTTCTTCGCACACCACCCTCCGCAAAGACTACAACCGGACGTTTACCTTTTAGAAGGTGCACCATATATTTAATGGTGGCTAAATTTACCTGTTCACGGTCAACGGGAATACAATGGAGCATACGAAAAAAGCCATTCATTTTCCCTTTAAGGAGTTCGAACAACTCCGTTTTAGCTAACCAATGAACTTGCCACGGCAAACAGGATCCTACAAAAGGTGGATCCCACTCGCTGATATGATTACTCACTACCAAAAGCGGTCCACCGTTTTTTGGGCAATAGTGTCGACCTACTATTCGTACTCGAAAAAAAACTCGGAAAATACCGACCAAGCTTGCCCGGAACAATCCATACATGATATCAGATAGGCATTGACGAATTTTTACGCTGAAACTAAATGTGTTAGATTGCTGCTTCATAACAATAGATTCCATGATAGAAAACATTCAATCTTCGACTTTCAACTATTAACTCATTTATGTCTCAATCCGATATTACTTCTGTTTTAAATGAACGCCGGCGTTTCCCTCCGCCAACCGCTTTTTCGAAAAAAGCTCATATTAGGAACATGGCTCAATATCGGAAAATGTATACTGAATCGATAAAAAAACCGGACCAATTTTGGGGTAAGATAGCTAAAGAACTGCATTGGTTTAAACCTTGGAAAAAAGTGCTGGAATGGAAGGAACCTTATGCCAAATGGTTTGTGGGCGCAAAAACGAATTTAAGCTATAATTGTTTGGATCATCATGCCAATTCGTGGCGGCGCAATAAAGTAGCTTTGATTTGGGAAGGCGAACCCGGCGATGAACCGCATTCTTGCCGTGTACGCTCCATTTCTTATGGGATGCTACTTAAAGAAGTTTCACGCTTCGCCAACGTTTTAAAATCGCTTGGGGCTAAAAAGGGCGATCGAGTCATTATCTATATGCCCATGATTCCAGAGGCGGTTTTTGCTATGCTTGCTTGCGCAAGAATCGGCGCCGTGCATAGTGTGGTTTTTGGCGGCTTTAGCGCAGAAGCTGTTAAAGATCGGATCCAAGATTGCCAAGCCACGATGGTGATCACAGCCGATGGCGGTTTTCGACGAGGGACAGTTGTTGATCTTAAGAAAAACGTGGATGCAGCCGTGACTCAATGCCCATCGATTCAACATGTGCTTGTCTGTAAACGTGTGGGGCAAACCATCTCGATGCAGGAGGGAAGAGATCATTGGTACCATGAACTTGCCGAGAAAGTTTCGGATGAATGTAAGCCGGAACCCATGGATAGCGAAGATCCTCTTTTTATTCTTTATACGAGCGGCTCGACAGGTAAACCCAAAGGAATTTTACATACCACAGGTGGTTATATGGTAGGCGCATATCTTACAACCAAATACGTCTTTGATCTTAAAGAGGAAGATATTTTTTGGTGCACCGCGGATATCGGCTGGGTAACTGGCCATAGTTATAGTGTTTATGGGGCTCTTCTTAATGGCGCAACAACCGTTCTTTACGAAGGGGCTCCCAATCATCCTGCACCTGACCGCTTCTGGCAAATCATTGATAAATTCGGAGTAACCGTTTTTTATACCGCACCTACTGCAATTCGTGCCTTTATTAAATGGGGCGATGAGCACGTTCTTAAACATTCTCTAAAAAGTCTAAGACTTCTTGGTACGGTTGGTGAACCTATTAATCCAGAAGCCTGGATGTGGTACCATACCGTGATTGGTAAAAAGAAATGCCCGATTGTAGATACGTGGTGGCAAACAGAAACTGGATCGATCATGATTACGCCTTTACCTGGGGCAACCCCAACCAAACCAGGGACAGCCACTTTGCCTTTCTTTGGTATTGATGCTGCTGTAGTGAATAAAGAGGGGAAAGAAGTTTCTGTAAATGTAGGCGGTTATCTTGTAGTTCGTAAACCGTGGCCTTCGATGTTACGCGGGATTTATGGAGATCCGGAACGTTATAAAAAACAATATTGGTCCGAGATTAAGGGTTATTACTTTACCGGTGATGGAGCGCGTCGAGATGAAGATGGTTATTTTTGGATTGTGGGACGAATTGATGATGTCTTAAATATTTCAGCACATCGCATTGGCACCGCTGAAGTAGAAAGTATTTTGGTAAGTCATCCCAAAGTTGCCGAAGCGGCGGTGGTAGGACGGCCTGATGAATTGACCGGCCAAGCTCTTGTTTGTTTTGTGACCCCAAAAGGCGGAGCAACTGCGGATGAAAGTTTAAAGAACGAACTTGTCGCGCAAATTGCGCATGATATCGGTTCTTTTGCTAAACCAAGCGCGCACGATATTCGTTTTACCGAATCTCTTCCCAAAACACGTAGCGGCAAAATCATGCGCCGATTACTGAAAGAACTGGCCACAAGCGGCGAGGTGAAGGGCGATACGACAACCCTTGAAGATTTCTCGATCCTTGCTAAATTGCGAACGGATGAGGAATAGATTAGTGGTTAGTGATCACCACTAAAGGGTGGTAAATCAAGTGGTCAGTGACGAGCAGTTATGTGCTTCTTTTGCAACTTTGTGGCTAAGGCATTTTGTTTCGGGGCGTGGAGACCTTTCGCTCTTGTGTTTAAAGAGTTGCACCGCTAAATTAACACTATGGGAAAAGTAACAACTAAAATTAGGGTTAAAAATTGGGATGATATGACATTGTTAGCGATTGGGGGTAGAACCCGACCCCCACGTGCTGTAGAAACAGAGGCATTGGTAGATACAGGAGCCGTATTTCTCTATCTTAAATCCTCCGTCATCCGCAAACTGGGATTGCGCCCTATTCGAAAAATGAAGTCACGCACCATGTCGAATCGAACTGAAAAACGAACTGTTTTTTCTCCCGTAGAATTGCAAATCCGAAATAGAGTAGCCAATTTCGATGTGGTTGAATTACCCGATACTTTGCCGAACATTGTAGGACAAATTCCTCTTGAGGCCTTAGACTGGGTGGTGGACCTGCGTAATCAGAAGCTTATTCCTAATCCTGAACACAAACACGGTGAGTTGTCCGATGAGTTTTGAGGAGTGAGGGCACTGAAGGGCTATCAGCGTCTGGCAATTAGCTTTCAGCTATTCAAGCCGCAAAGGCATACAGAAAAATACAAGATATATTTTAAATGAAATCTACTTTTAACTTTTTGCAGAGGTTGTGGCTACCGCCTTTTGTTTTTCTAACTTGCTGCCTATTTTTAAATGGTACTGCGGAAGAAACGAAAAATGATGGGAAAGGCCAGTTTGTTTTTCATTGTAAAGATGAACCCCTTAGTAAGGTTTTGAAATCTGTTGAGCAGCATTTCGGTCGAAAAGTGCAATGCCAAGGCAATGAATTTAATGAATTGGGTAATCAAAAAGTAAGTGTCGATATCAAGAGCGATTCCTTTTGGCCAGCGGTTTGTGAAATTTCTCGTCAATCTGATTTCGGATTTATATATATCTCTGATTTTATGGGTGGAGTGTTTTTTGATAGCGGTACACATCCTGTAACTGTTTATGAGGTCGTGGGATCAGGTGTTCTTGTTCTAAGTGTACCGGTTTACCTTTTGGATGCACAAAAAAAACGAGCGCCAGAGCAAGGAATGGATCTTATTCTTTATGGTGGGATTTCTGATTTGGGGCCTCCACTGATGAAAGATTTTTCCATTTCATGGGACAAGAACAAGTCTATTGTTTTAAAACCCTATGGTGGGGAGAGCCGTTTGGAGTATGCCGAATGGATATTTGCGCTCCCTCTTGAAACAAAAAATCAAACAATTACATTTTCTTGTAATCTTAAAGTCGGTTTACACGAAAATAAAAAGGAATACTCTTTAAAACCTAGAACAGGAGAAAAGATTTTAAAAGATGGTCTTACGATTACTTGTAAAGAGAGCAAGCATCAAAAAGATTCGATAGGTGTAGAATATTCGGTTGAATGGGATTCTGGATTAAAGAAAGAAGATGTAGAGCGCTCCAAAATCGTAAGAGAAGCTTTCATGGCTGGTAAAGAGCCTTCCAAGAAAGATTTAGAGTGGTTAGAACAAATGGAGGGAAAGATCACTCGCAATCATTGTCTTATTGATGTAAGCGTACAGTCTCCAAAAGGCGTAAAGGGAAAAAATACTAGCACTATGAATTCTAGTGGTTTTGGAGAAATTACTGGCGAAGCTATATTTAAACAAGCCGTAGATGAGGATCTCCAACTCATTTTTACTATTGCGGAAGTAAAACCACTGAATAAAGTTTTTAACTTTCCCAATATTTCTTTAAAAGAAAAAGCAGTGGCAAAGGAATAAAATCCTTGAGGTGATTCTTTAGAAGACGAGGGCTGTTTCAGCGCTGGTTTTAGCCATAAAGAGACACAAGAAACACAGAGAGCATCAAAACTTTTGCATCTCCAGCTTATCACTTACCACTCGCCACTCTTAAATCACTTCTTATCTGTCTTCGCGGCTGGCTTAGCACCGCCTTTGGCATCACCGCCCTTAGCTTTAGCTTCTTTGGATTCTCCGCCTTTAGCTTCCGGAGCTTTGGCAGCGCCCTTACCTTCGGCTTTTTCAGGTACGCCTTCTGCATCTTCAGCCTTCTTCTTAATCAATTCTGGTTCTGTTAATTCAGTAGGGGCTGCCGCCACTTCTTCTTTGATAGGAGCTAGGACGGTAAAGACAGGAGCTTCTGCATGACTTAATACTGTAACATTAGAAGGAACTTTGAGTTCTTTCACATGGATATTACTGCCAATTTGTAGCGCAGAGACATCGATTTCAATACGATCCGGTAAATCTTTAGGCAAACATTCTACTTCTAGTTCTCGCAGGGCTTGTTCCAGAACACCGCCGCCAGTGCGAACACCTTCCGGTTCTCCGAGTGCAATGATCGTTACACGGGCATGTAATTTTTCATCGGCGCGTACCTCGTGAAAGTCTAGATGCAGAATGCAGTCAGAGGTTGGGTGATGTTGAATTTCTTGGATGAAAGCCAGGCGATTGGTTGTTTTGCCTTTCTCTTCGAGAGCAAGATCTACAAGCATGTTTTCGCTGGTGGCATGTTTAAAAACCCGTTCCATTTCGCGTGTTTCGACTTGGATAGGGGTGGGTTTTATGTGTGCGCCATAAATGATGGCGGGGATCATTGCCGCAGCGCGGGTCTTTTTGGCTTGCTGCCGCCCTAGAGAGTTCCTAGGAAATGCTTTGAGTGAAACTTGCTTAGCCATATAAAAAAGCTGTTTTAAGGGTTCAAAAGTTAAGGACTGGAAAGCATACTTATTATTGGGAGTTTATCAATATAATTTCGCAGGCGTGGCGGGTCTGGTTGTTAAACAAATAGAAAGGGTTTTTAGGAGAATCAAAAGCACCATGTTATTCCAGCCCGGATTCGATAGGTAGGCGTAGCTTGAAACGCTGTGTTTTGGATACTGATGGGAAGATCTATTCCAATATCAGCATGGAGATGATCGTTCCATGTTCCCATAATAACTCGTGGTCCTAGATAAACCCACGTAATACCTGTATCGAGAGATTGTCTTCCTTGGAAAGT